>JBGZBY010000030.1:0-42245 GCA_041844915.1 Eubacteriales bacterium | reverse complement strand
CGGCAGCGCTCCGAGGGGCTTGCCGCAGAGGAAGCGCTGACATTTGACCTACTCAAAGCATGAGCAAGCCCCAGAGGGGCGGCGAATGCTTTGAGTCGATTGCGAGAGAGCGAAGCGCGGAGCAATCGGCTTTAGGGAAGGAAGGGAAGCAGCGGTTTAAAATGTGAAAAATTCACGGCTGATGAAGATTTGGTAAGGCGGTAAGGAATGGCGGCAATAGATTAACCAGAAAACGAAAAGGAGTCCTCAATGAATCAAATTAATGCGAAGGCGGTCATCGTTGCGCTTGATTTTCCGAGCGCGCAGAAGGCAATTGAGTTTACCGGTAAATTTGAACAGCCCATTTTTGTAAAAATAGGTATGGAGCTTTTTTATGCCGCCGGTCCGGCAATCGTGGAAACGATAAAGCGGCAGGGACACAAGATATTTTTGGATTTAAAATTTCATGATATTCCCAATACAGTTGCCGGAGCAACTCGTTCCTGTTTGGAGTTGGGCGCGGATATTATGAATCTTCATGCCGGAGGCGGCAGCAGAATGATGCTGGCGGCGGCGACAGAGATTAGGGAAAGTCAGGCGCAGGAAAAACCGCTTTTGATTGCAGTGACACAGCTGACTTCAACGGATGCAGATACCTTAAAAAGAGAGCTTTTGATTGAAACGGCGATGGAAGATACGGTGTTGTCCTATGCCGAAAACGCCAAGAGAAGCGGCTTGGATGGGGTTGTTTGCTCTGCGCTGGAGGTGCGCCGAATTAAGGATACCTTGGGAGAGGATTTTATTACGGTAACACCGGGGATTCGACCGGCGGACGGAGAAATTGGGGATCAGGCCAGAGTAGTTACACCACAGATGGCCAGAGAGCTGGGATCGGATTACATTGTCGTGGGCAGACCGATCACCAAGGCAGAGGATCCGGTTGCTGCGTATTTGCAGATCAAAAAGGACTTTTTAGGAGAATAGGCGATTCTCCTATATTTGCTGGATTGTTGGCGGATAAGGACAGAAGAAAATCGAAAGATTTGGGAATATTTGTTTGCTTTATGGCGCTGGATGGGCGCGGAATGGAGATTGCTATGAAAGAAATTGCCAGAAATTTATTGAAGATCAAGGCTGTCAGCTTGTCGCCGGAAGTGCCCTTTACTTGGGCATCTGGTATTAAATCTCCGATTTACTGCGACAATCGCTTGGTTTTATCCTATAAAGAGGAAAGAGCGGCAGTAATTCACGAAATGATAAGAGTTATCAGAGAGAAATTTCCGGAATGCGAATCGCTGATGGGAACGGCTACTGCCGGAATTCCGCACGCCTCGATTTGCGCTTGGGAGATGGGTTTGCCAACCGGATATATTCGGGGAAAGGCAAAGGATCATGGGAAAGGAAATCAAATTGAGGGTCTTTATTATCCGGGAATGAAGGTAGTGGTTATAGAGGACTTGATATCAACGGGAGGATCCTCTCTGCAAGCAGTAGAGGCGGCAAAAGAGGCGGGCTGCGAGGTACTGGGGCTGGTTGCCATCTTTACCTATAGTCTAGATAAGGCAAAGCAGGCGTTTGAGCAGGCCGGAGTGCCTTACTATGCCTTGAGCAATTATGAGGAGCTGGTGGAGGCCGCCATTGAGGAAAACTATATCGAAGAAAAATCCTTGCAAAAATTGCAGAAATTCCAAAAGAATCCAAGCGACAGTTCTTGGATGGAATAGAAGCAGATCATACCTTTAATAAAGGAAGGGCAGCCAGAGGGATTGGCCCTGCTGATAACTACGCATGAATAAAAACAAAACAGCGTATCAAGCATAAGAGTGATACGCTGTTTTTTGTTTTATAGATTTTGAAAGGCATTGGCGACAAGCTGAAATTCCTCCTCGTCGTCAATGTTTTCTAAGAAAATGCCTTCTCTGTCCTCTTTGAAGCGATAGAGCAGAGCCTTTTGCCTTTCGGGATGATAAAGAGCAATGTATTCCTGCTCATTGATATCAAAGATGGAAAGCACCGGACATTCATACTCCGTGCCGTCGTCAAAGCGAATCAGGACAGATTGTCCATATCCTCCGCCACAGCCACAGCCACAGCCGCTACCGCAACCATGAGAATCTTCTCCGCAGCCGCCTCCGCAGCAGCCGCCTGCTTCATCCTCATCGTGTAAAGCATGAGAATGACCACAGCAATTGTTCTCGTGATGATGGCCGCCGTGTTCACAACAGCCGTAAAAAGCAAATACCTTTAACATAAAACTCCTTTTCTGATTGACGAAGCTCTTTTTGAGAAAAACAGGAAAGCCAGACGAGAAAGATAAGCCGTCTTGTCATGAGGCTGCGCGCTTACCCTTTTAGGAAAAATACAGAGAAGAAGGTCTGTGCTGACTTCACTCCAAGAATTTCTCAAAAAAAGAGGAGCTTCGTTATTCCTATATTGATTTTGATGGTTATATGGACAAGACTTTCCGCTTGGGCGAAAAGGATTTCCTTTCTGACCGGAGACCTGACTTAAGCAAGAGGGCTAACGGCTTTCTTTTTTTAATTCACAGATCCATGAACGTCGCCGCCGGTGCTGACGTTTGTCAAAGTGTTTCCACATCGTCTGAATTTTTCGGTTGTTTTCTAAAGTGGGACCGGTTTCGGCAAGCTTAACCGAATGCTTTTCGCATTCCTTTAGCAGAGCGTCCATTAAAAGTGCATTGACGCCGCTGTTTTGGTATTCGGGCTGAACGCCGATCAAATACAGGTCTAAGATTTCATTACCCCGAATCGCGTCCAGCAGATAGAAAACGCCAAAGGGAAAGAGTTTTCCACCGCATTTTTGCAATGCCTTTGACAGAGAAGGAAGTGCAACCGCCAAGGCGATGATTTCCATATTGCTGTTGACTACAATTTTTACAAAATTGGGATTGATAAAGCTGAGGAAGGTTTTGATATAATAGCTTGCCTGCTGATCTGTCAGACTGCTGACTCCATAGAGCGGAGCATAGGCAGCGTTGTAAAGCTCAAAAATTTTTTTGCCCCATTCCTTTACCAGCTTCTTTTTTTTGCGGAAATGCAGTAAGCGAAAATTATGCCGCTTGGCAACCTTAGCTGCCAGCCGACGAATAAATTCAATCTGCGGAGCATCCGGCGCCGGCAGGCTGATTTGATATTCCAGCCAATCAACATCCTTGATAAAGCCATGCTGCTGCATATGGCTGACATAGTAGGGGGCGTTGTAGATGGTAATGAACATATCCATCTCATCAAAGCCTTCGATCAGCATACCTTGGTGATCCATATCTGTCATGCCCAGAGGACCCTTTATGTGAGTCATGCCCTTGGTTATTGCCCATTGCTTTACTGCGTCAAGCAATGCAGCTGAAATTTCGGGATTATCCAAGAAATCAAAATGAGCAAAACGGCAATGCTGATGCGCCCACTTCTCATTGCTTCTATGATTAATAATACCGGCGATGCGGCCGACAGGATATTCGCCCTGATAAGCGAGAAAGCAGATGGTTTCGCAAAAATCATAGGCGGGATTTTTGTCGGGAGAATAAAATTCCAAAATATCCCCAACCAACTCCGGCACATAATAGGGATTTCCTTTGTACAGTTGATTTGCAAAATCGGCAAAAACGCGCCACTGTGTTTTGGTAACAACTTCTTGGATCGAGATCATAGCTTCCTCCGCTTATACTACACCAAAAGAACAATTCCTATTATACTCTTTTTACCGGAAAAAGGAAAGAGATTTTGAGAATATTTTTCGTTAGGGAAGAAACATGAAAAAACAAAACCGCGGTGTTACATAGGATTTATTATAAGGAAGATTTTAAATTGGCAGAAAGCTGTGAAAGGTAGCTGTTGGATAAGGAATAGTTATTCTTCTGACTTTGATCGCTTGCCGCTCGGAATTTCAGTGCGTCGGGCAGATTGCCCGTTATATCAAAGAAAACTGGGCGGCGGAGCTTTCTACTCAGGAGGAAATGTACTTAGCACTGCATATTCACCGAATTTTAGAGGATGGAGCTTTTCGGGAGGAATAAATTAGATCGGAGCTTGCCCATACCTACCTTTTTTGCGGAAAATCAGCGCATTGTCGTTTGCCTTACGCTGGTCTTGGCAGAAATTTTAAAGTCCCTCTTGACAGGGGCTTTCTTTTTTATTATAATAACTGTACTAGATGACATATGACAGATATAACGAATAGGACAAGTGACACGCAAGCATACAGGGAAAAGAGGGAAAATGAAATTATGTTAGATAGACAAGCGTTTGTTTTCCGCCGCAGGATGGGAGAACAAGTAAGGCGAATAGGACGAAAGGAGTAAGCAGATATGATTCAGGTGGATTTAAAAAGCAGAACGCCGCTTTATCTGCAAATCGTGCAGAGCATCAAAACCGATATCATAAGCGGTTATTTGCTGGCAGATGAGAAATTGCCGTCGGTGCGGGAGTTGGCGGTGGAGCTGGTCATTAACCCCAATACTATCCAAAAGGCATTTCGCCAATTGGAGCAGGAGGGATTTTTGTATAGCCTGCCGGGTAAGGGCAATTATGTGATGAAGCTGGATATGATTAAGGTAAAGGAGCAGCAGGAAAGGCTCCTAAAGGAGATTGCGGCGCTGGTAAAGAGAGCCTACCATTTGGGACTGAAAAAAGAAGAAATTTGCAGTCGGCTGGAATGGCTGGAAAAGGAGGAAAGCAATGATTGAAGTGACGGGAGTAACAAAAAAGTATGGAAATTTTGTGGCTTTGTCAGAAGTAAATCTGTCAATAAAAAAGGGCTCGGTGTACGGGCTGGTCGGGGCAAACGGATCGGGTAAGACAACTCTGATAAAGACGATGATGGGTGTTTTTCGCCAAGACCGAGGCGAGATTAAAATGGAAGAGCAGGATATCTATGATAATCCGGTGATTAAGGAGAAAATATTTTATGTGCCAGATGACCTGTTTTTCTTTTCTATGTATTCTCCCAGACTGATGGCAAAGTTTTATGCTGGGATATTTCCCAATTTTGACTGGGAACGATATTATAAAATACGCGATATTCTGCAATTCAATGAAAACAAGCGAATCAATCAACTCTCGAAGGGCATGAAAAAACAGGTTGCCCTGTGGATGGGAATCTGCTGTCGCCCCGAGCTGATGATTTTGGACGAGCCGGTGGACGGTCTGGATCCGGTGATGCGCCGCCAGATTTGGTCGCTGCTGATGCAGGATGTCACTAGCCGGCAAATGACGGTAATGATTTCCTCGCACAATTTGCGGGAGCTGGAGGATATTTGCGATACTGTCGGTATTCTGCACAAGGGAAAAATGCTGCTGGAAAGGGAGCTGGACGATTTAAAGGGCGATATCCACAAGGTACAGCTGGCGTTTGAAGCGGAACGGCAGGAGGAAGAGTTTGCCGCGCTGCCGTTTAAGATTATGAAAAGCAGTCATGTCGGCAGAGTGTATTCCTTTATCGTGCGTGGCAAGGAGGAGGAAATTGAAAAGGCCTTTGCCGAATATCAGCCGATGTTTATCGACTTTATTCCGCTGAGTTTGGAAGAAATATTTATTTATGAGATAGGAGGAGAGGGCTATGAAATTCAAAGCATCCTTTTGTAAAAAAGCATTGATATGGAATAATTTAAGACTGTATGGACTTGTCTTTTCTGTCTGGGGGATTTATTTGTTCCTTGCTTATCCTCTGCGTTTTATCATGGAAAAAGGCGACCATAACACGCCTCTAAGCCAGCTGTCAGCTGTAGAGCAGATCCTGTTTTCGAGTGAGTTTCTTCTTATCTGCATTATTCCGATAGCCATGGGAGCGGCTTTTTATCATTTCCTGAAAACGGATAATGGCGTGGCTTTTTATTTAAGCATTCCGGCAACTAGAAATGAGGTGTATTTCAGTCAGATGCTGTCGGGCTTTATCCTGTATTTAACACCGCTATACCTTAATGCACTGCTGGTTTTGGGGATTGCTATGGTCAAGTGGGGCGGAAACATAGGAGCTTTGACGGTAATCGGGCAGTGGACTTTGATTATGACTCTGATATTTATCATTGGTTATTCGGTCAGTATTGGGATGGGAATGGTAACAGGTTCTGTCGTTTGGCATATTTTATTTGTTTTCATCTTTTTTTTGCTGCCGTCTTATTTTTCCTTTGCGGTAGATTTTTTTGGCAGGCAGCTTTTATATGGCTTTGCTAATGGAGGAAGACTTACAGAGCTGCTGCGGGAGATAGATTTGGTAGATAAGCTGATTTCTCGGATTGCCTATAGCGATAGCCTAAGGGAACGCTGGGAAATTATCGGATTTTTGGCAATTTATGCGGTGGCTGTTTCACTGGCGGCGTTTTTGCTGTTTCGATTTAAAAAAATGGAAAACAATCGGGAATGGATTGGCTTCGGCTTTTTGAAGTTCTTTTTCGTGTTTGGATTCACGCTTTGCTCGGTGATTTTCATGTCCTCTCTGGTATCGGGAGCGATTATTCGGAGTGCGGCAGGTTTTTATATCGGAGCGACGATTGGAGCGACTTTGGGTTATATCATTGCCGTTATGATCGCGTGGAAGACGATTTATTTGAAAAAGGCATGGTGGGGAGTTTTGGCAGCAGCGGCGCTTACCTTGGCTGTAATTGGTCTGATTGATGCCGATTTGCTGGGCTATGAGCGAAGAATACCGGCGCTGAATCAGATAGAAATAGTGGAGTTTGGAATACATGCACATGGCGTTAGAGAAAAAAGCTCGGAGGAGTTGCTGCTCAATTTGTCGGCTGAGAAGCCCCGTAGGGATTATTCGCTGCAGCAGCAGGAGAATATTGCTTTGGTGCAGGCGCTTCATCAGGCGATGATTGAACAAAGAAACAGCAATAGTCAGGGGGATAACAATTTTCTGATAATCTATCATTTAAAAAGCGGTGAAACCGTTACACGCAGGTATTGGAATACGGACGTCAAGGACAGAGCTTCCTATGAACAGCTGGAGAGGAGCGAGGAAGCCTTGCGCCAGAAGTATCCGGTGCTGGATGATGGGGAAATGCAGGGTCTGTTAAAAATAAAGATTACTACGGAGGCCTCTTATGAGGAAGAAAGCTTTAGCGGTGCAGAAATGCAGGAGCTTTTACAGATTGTGCGGCGAGAGCTGTTATCTGCGGTAAATACACCGGAGGAGATTCCTCTTCGAGAGGAGGGCGGTCAGGAGGTACGCCTTTTAAAGGAGATGCCGATTAAGGTAACCTTGGTGGAGAAGTATGTCAGGCGGCAGGTGCTTTCAGGAGAGTTAGAGGAAGCCTTGCCTGTGGCAACGGTGGAAACACGGGAAAATAAAGCGGAAAAAGAGAGCAGTCTTATCTTTTTTGGCAACGCGCCGGAGCTTAGACGCTTCTTGCAGGCAAGAAGCGCGAAATATTTAAAGATGCTGCCAAGCGCTAAAACTATCGCGAGCATAGAGTTTTATAGGCTGGAGGGCTTTGAAGCTTGGCAGCATTACTACTGGGAGCATGAGATGAACGATTACGAGAAGCAGGCTGATCAAATTATTACCGACGGGCAGGAGGCTATGAAATATTTGGCGCTTTCTGGCGCGCCGATAAGCTTAAGCTACGACGAGGGAGAGTATGTTTTACTGCGGATAAAGCAAAAGGATGGTAGCGTCTATTTGCGCGTTATGGTCGTTGGCGATTATGAGCGGCTAAAGACGAAAGGAAAGTAAAAAACGGGAGAAAGCAGCGATATGCCTTTTATAGCACTAAAATGCTTGGCATGTTGCTGCTTTGCTAATCTGTTCTCCTTTTTGCAGGCGTATTGTGCTAGGGGGATATTCTTTATCGGCATAGGGCTACAGGAATGCAGGCGGCTGCTTAGGAAGTTCCTTGCTGGAGGGGAAAGGCACTGCTTGCGCCGACTGCCGGCGATAAGGAAAAGCCTTCCAGCGGGAGGATTGTGCAATATAGGGAATGGTATCCTTTATTGGCATAGGCCGACAGGAATGCAGGCGGCCGCTTAGGAAGTTCCTTGTGGAGGGAGAAGGCGCTGCCGGCAAGCAATTTATAGGGGGAAATCAAAACCGCCGGCTGAGGCGGCGGTTTTTTGAGCTTTTATGGATTGATTTATCTTCAAGCAGGCTTTCCCTGTATTTACAGAGCTGCCTTGAAGCTATTGAAATAAGCTGTTTTGTCAAGCAGGAAGGGGCTTATACCTTAAACTGCTCGACCTCTCTGTGCAGAGAGGAGGATACCTTAGACAGCGCATCGCCGGCGGCGGCAACCTTTTCGGCATCCGCCAGCTGCTCCTGAGAAGCGCAGGCAACTTCCTCGGCGATCGAGGCATTTTCCTGTGCGATGGCGGACAGCTCGTCAATCACGGTAACCATATTCCGGTTTTGCTGCTTAATATTTTCCGAAATATTTTTCAGCTTTCCAACGATTCCGGTTGCTTCGATGATGGAATCGGAGATATGGTCAAATCTTACCTTGGTTTGAACAACGCTGGCATCCTGCTTTTGCACCATTTCCTGAATGGAAGCCATGATTTCAACGGATTGAGCGGATTTTTCCTGTAGGTTGCAGATAACCTTTTTGATTTCTGAGGTAAAGCCGGTCGATTGCTCTGCCAGCTTGCGGATTTCTTCGGCGACAACCGCAAATCCTCTGCCGGCATCGCCGGCACGAGCGGCTTCAATCGCCGCGTTAAGCGCCAGAAGATTGGTTTGATCGGAAATCGATTGAATCATCACACTGGCCTTTTCAATTTGCAAAGCACTTTCATTGGTTTCTACAATGGCATGGTTGATTTCGGCTGCGCCAGTCAGGCTCTGCTTTAACAGAGCGGTCAGCTCGGCCATATCCTCCTGTCCGCTGTTTTTGAGCTCTTCAATCTGCTGGGCGACAACGCCCAATTCTTCCAAGGTATCAAAGCTTTGCTGAAGCGCCGCTCGGATGGCGCTGACATTGTCCGAGGCAAGCTGAGTTTTTTCTGCTTGGGAATTGGCGGACTGGGCAATGTTTTCGATGGCAGTAGCAATTTCATTAGCCGCCTTAAAAGAGCCCTGTGCCGTTTTTGCCAGTTCATCGGAGGCATCGGTTGCTCGATTCGAGTTGCGATTCATGTTGCGAATCAGATGCTTCAGGCTTTCGGTCATGCTGTCAACGCTTTGTGCGATATTTCCAATCACATCCGTGCGTTTTAAGCTCTCTGCCAGCTTATTCTGTACCTTTTCCTCTCGCAGATCATATTCCGATATAGAATTTAAGACCGCCTCCAGATTTTTAAGAGGCTTGCGCACCATGCCACGGATGCTGATATAGGTGGCGGACAACGCCAAGACCAAAGCCACTGCGGAAAGAAAAATAGTCATGCGGGTGAGTGCCTGAATTTCCTTTAAGAAGTGAGAGGTTTTGATTTCAGCGACCATGTACCAGACATCTTCCAAATATTTAAATTCGATTGGAACGGATAAGGCAATATAGTTTTGATTGTTATGCGCCAGTTTGTAGTTTTGATAAAAGATTTCACTTGAGTCGGTTGTAAAAAGTTTTTCTGAATCGGGGATAATATTGGACAACGCTTGCCCAGAATAATCGGAATTTAGACCATGCAGCAAAATATTCTTCTCTTTGTCTAGTAAACTGTAAAAATAATTTTCTGTGCTGACACTTTCTAAATGCTGCTTAATTGACTCAAAGTCGATATCTACTGCTAAAACGCCCATAAATTCTTTATTTTCATCTCGAATTGGGAGACTAAGTGTAACCAGAGATTTCCCATCAAATTCATAGGGGGATGTTAAATAGGGGGCGTTTTTTTCTTTGGCTTTGAAATACCAGTCAGCAGCAGATCCGGCAAGAGCATAGTCTTTTTTATCCAGCATCGCATATTTGATTCCATCGGCGGTACGGTGCCCGTAGATTACAATTCTACCATTCTCATCTCGGTATTGATAATTTTTGGAAACATCATCCTTCCCATCATAGGCATTTGGCTCGAAGCAAATGGTAGAGGAATAAAGCTCGCTTGAGGAACGCAAAACGGCGCTGTGAATCTTGACCAGCTGACGCAGGCTTCTGGCGGTAGGAGGAGCGCTTAGTTGTTCATTGATATTATTCATTGCTTGATTGCCAGCCAGATAGGTTTCATCAATAATTTCTCGAAAAAGATCTGATTGCACTGCACTGTCGGCACGGGCAAAGCTAAGTTCCTTTGCCAGTAGTAGCTGATAGGATGAGTAAGAGGTATAAATTGTCAAAATAGTGAAAATAATCAGTAAGATAGCACCGATTAAAACACTAATTTTAAATGCCAGTGAGTGTGTGATAGCCAATTTCTTGCCTTGTTCTTTCATGATGCCCTCCTAGCTCTACGAATATTATGATTTGTCCTTAAATAGTCTTTTTTCCTTGTTTTACAGCTGCCTAAATTTATTCAAAAAGCAGCATTTGACGAGGGAAAAAGGATGTGATAAAAGCTTGACTATAATTGATATACAGCCTTTTTCACTATATATGAAATAGTAAAAAAATGCAATTAGGCTATTAAGCTTAACTATAGATAGGCATATAGAACTATAAAAATGCAGAGAACAGACAATGGAAGCCTGCTGGAAGGTATATTACTGAGGGTTCTAAGAATCAGAAGTCAAAGAGAAAAATGAAAAGAAGAAAGAGGCTGCTGTGGCCTAGAAAAAGCTTAGGTAAGACGGAAAGAGGGAGTGAGAAAGGCAAAGTTGGATTTGCCGCGGTTGCTAAGCCGAAGCTTATAGGAAATGGCCGGAGATATTTTGGATTTGACGGAACGGAAAAAGAGAGAATCAGCGTAGCATTCGCCGGTTGATTGCCGCTTTTTGGTGTGCTTTTTATAGGAGAAACTTTTGGGTGAGCTTTGGCGGGAGTGCTAAGCCGAAGCTGTATGGGGAAGCGACGGATAGGCTTTTGGCGAAGGGCGAGGCCGACAAGGAAAAAGCCTGTTGAATTTAAGAGGCTTTTCTGTTATAATTTTGTTATTAATAATGTGTTTTTGGGCATTTTTTCGCATATCTGCTGCTCGAGGGAGCCTGAATTTCGGGGCTTTCGACACAAGGCAGCGGATCTTTTTTGGGAGCGACGGCAAAGGAAAAGAGCGGATGGAAGGGGGTAAGACGCGCGACCCGTTAAGCCCTCAAATAAATGGCGATGGCTGTTTAGCTGAAAGGACATGCGGCAGGGAAAGCCTGCTTTGACAGGGAGGATAAAAGAAAGGAGGAATGGAAATGCAGAAAAGAACGCCGGAAGAGCTGTATCAAGCACTGATTGAAAGAATTAGAAAATATCATCCATCGGAAGACGTTACAAAAGTAGAAAAGGCGTATCATTTGGCAAAGGCTGCACATGAGGGGCAGTTGCGCAAATCTGGTGAGCCGTATATCATTCATCCTTTATCCGTGGCCATTATTTTAGCGGATCTGGAGTTGGACAAAGAATCAATCATTGCCGGCATTTTGCACGATGTGGTTGAGGATACGGTATATTCGATAGAGGAAATCAAGGAACTTTTTGGGGAAGAGGTTGCGCTTTTGGTAGACGGAGTGACAAAGCTGACGAATATTCCCTATACGGCTTCGCAGGAGGAAATTCAGGCGGAAAATTATCGTAAAATGTTTCTGGCGATGGCTAAGGACATTCGGGTTATTTTGATTAAGCTGGCTGACCGCCTGCACAATATGCAGACTTTAAAATCTATGCCGAAGGAAAAACAATTGCGGATTGCAACGGAAACTTTAAATATTTATGCACCTTTGGCAAATCGGTTAGGTATCAGCAAAATTAAGGCCGAGCTGGAGGATCTTTCGCTCAAATATTTAGATGATACTGCCTATCACGATATTAAGGAGAAGGTGGCCAAAAAATTTAGTGAGCGGGAGGATTTTATCCAAAACATTGTTTCAGATGTAAAAATGCATATTCAAGAAGCGGATATCAAGGCAGAAGTGATGGGACGCCCCAAACATTTTTTCAGTATTTATAAGAAAATGGTCAATCAAGATAAAACCATTGACCAGATTTATGATTTATTTGCCATTCGGGCGATTGTAGAATCCATTAAGGACTGCTACGGCGTGCTGGGAGTCATTCATGAAATGTATAAACCGATTCCCGGCAGATTTAAGGATTATATCGCCATGCCCAAGGTCAATATGTATCAATCGCTTCATACGACCTTGATTGGTCCCGGCGGAGAGCCGTTTGAAATGCAGATTAGAACCTATGAAATGCACAAGACGGCGGAATACGGTATTGCCGCCCACTGGAAGTACAAGGAAAATCAAAGTGGAGTTAGTACGGCGGTCAAGGAGGAGCAAAAGCTGAATTGGCTGCGTCAGATTTTGGAATGGCAAAGGGATATGTCCGATAACAAGGAGTTTATGGACGCGCTGAAAACAGACCTGAATATTTTTAATGATCAGGTTTATGCGTTTACGCCCAAAGGAGAGGTGTATAATCTGCCCAGCGGTTCGACGCCGATTGACTTTGCCTATATGATTCACAGTGCCGTCGGCAATAAGATGGTGGGAGCTAGGGTCAACGGAAAAATCGTAACCTTTGATTATACGATTGCCAACGGCGATCAGATTGAGATTTTGACCTCGCAGAATTCCAAGGGGCCAAGTCGTGACTGGCTGAAGGTAGCCAAGAGTACGCAGGCGAAAAATAAGATCAATGCATGGTTTCGTAAGGAGAACAAAGAGGAAAATATTTTGCGGGGGAAGGAGTTGCTGGAAAAGGCGGCGAAAATCAAAAACCTGCAAATGGACAAGGTTTTGGCGCCCAAATATCAAAGAAAGGCAATGCAGCGATACGGCTTTCAGGATTGGGATTCGGTGCTGGCGGCGATTGGGCATGGCGGCTTGAAGGAGGGGCAGGTACTCAATCAGCTTTTGGCTTATCAGGAAAGGGATCTGAACAAGGATCGAAAGCCGGAGGAAATTTTAAGAGAGGTCGTGGAAACGCAAAAGAGCCATCCCAAAAAGGCCAAGTCCGGAATCGTGGTCAAGGGCATCGAGGATTTAGCGGTTCGTTTTTCCCAGTGCTGTACGCCGATTCCCGGCGATGAGATTGTTGGCTATGTAACAAGGGGGCGAGGCATTAGTATTCATCGTACGGATTGTGTAAATGTTATTCATTTGACGGAAGATGAAAGGGAAAGATTAATTGATGCGGAATGGCAGCAAGAAGGAACGGCCAAGAAGGAGCAGATGATTTACAAGGTCGATATTCAGATTGCTGCCGCTGACCGGCCGGCGCTAGTTGTTGATATTAGTCGGGTGATTGCCGATTCGGGTATCAATATGATTAATTTCAGTGCGCGTAAAGTGGACATTACTCATGCGATTACAATGTTGACCCTAGAAATTCGCAATAAACAGGAGCTAGAAAATTTGCTTCGTAAAATTGGTGGAATTGAAGGAGTTTACGAGGTAATCAGGACAAAGGGTTAGGAGGAAAGAGATGAAGGTAGTTAAACAAATTACCGGAATGCTACAGGAAAACTGCTATATTGTGGTAAGTGATGCGGGAACGGCGGTAGCGGTTGATCCGGGTGATGATGCGCCGATTTTGATTGAAAAAATAAAAGAGCTTGGTGTGGAGTTGAAGGCAATCTTAATTACGCATACGCATTATGATCATATCGGGGCGGTCGATGCGCTGCGCGCGGCATTTCAAGCGAAATCCTATGTTCCCAAGGGAGAAAAGGAGATGCTGGCAGATCAAAGGATTAATCTTTCCGGAATCTATGGTCAAAAAGCGGTTGGAGCAGAGGCCGATGAATTGGTTGACGATGGACAGACGCTGGATTTTGGCGACGGGCTGGTATTTGAAACGCTTTTGGTCAAAGGGCATTCGCCCTATAGCATTTGCTATTATATGAGGGAAGCGGGCTGTGTTTTTACTGGTGATACGCTGTTTCGGCAAAGCGTCGGCAGAGTTGATTTTTATGACGGACCGCCGACCGATCTTTTAAATAATATCAAGGAAAGGCTTTTGGTGCTTCCAGAAGAAACGGTGGTCTATGCCGGTCATGGTTTGAATTCGACGATTGGCATGGAAAAAAATACGAATCCGTTTTTAACGGAGGAGGGCATGTGGCTTTTATAGAAATAGAAATGGCAGACTGTCGCAAGGGGAACAGATAAGGCGCGTAAGCCTTCGGGAAACGCTGTAACCCCTGCGGCAGTTTTTGTGTTTGTCTGAAATAGTCAGCAAAGTAACGACACGAGTGTTTTCTGGTTAAGCGGAAATGCCAATTTGATGAGAAGCTCTCTGAAAAAAAGAAATAATAAGGAAAGCAGGAAAAACGGACGAAATTAGTTTAGTGTAGGGCAAGTCGGCTTGGTGAGAATTTATCTAAAAATAGGAAAGGGAAAGATGAAAAGCAAGTGAAAATCAATCAGCAAGGAGAATATTGGTTTGGTGAAAGGCTTTCTCTAAAAGGAAATATTGAGGGGAATGAGAAAGGCGAGTAGCCGGATTGAACAAGATGTGGTTTGGCTAGAAAGCTCTGAAAAATAGCAACGAGAATGATGAGAAGTGAAAGGAAGAGGATTAGAGTGGGGAATGTCAACTTAGTAAAAAGCACTCTGAAAAAAGAACGGTAAGGAAAATGATAAAAATAGGATATGATTCGGAAAAACTGCACAATGCCCTGCATCCTTTATTTCTTCTGGTTGATCCTGACGCAGAATGGATGATGGGAGAGGATGACGGGCAGGTGGACTGGTACTTTGCGCATACTCGGACGGGCTTTTGGATTCGGAAGCGGGCAGGCATGAGCAAAATGTCGCAGATTAAGGAATTGCCCAATGACCTCTATGCGGTAAAAAGAGAAATATACGATTACTTTCAAAAAGAAAAAAATATTACGCTGCCTTGGGGAGTTCTGTCGGGGATTCGACCGACCAAGCTGGCCAGAAAGCTTAGCGAAAAGGAAGGACTTATGAATTTATCAGCCTTTCAGCAAAGGCTTTGGGAGTTGGACAGAATAAGCCCGCAAAAGGCGGAGCTTTTATGGCAGGTGCTGCAAACGGAAAATCGCTATCTGCAAGGTCTGAAGGTGGAAGTAGCGGAAGGGCTGCATCTTTATATCGGCATTCCCTTTTGCCCGAGTCGCTGCTATTATTGTTCCTTTGCGGCCGGCGTGGTGCGTAGTGGCGACAATCGTTTAAAGGATTATGTAGATCTTTTGATAAGGGAGATGAAGGCGCTAAAGTCCTTGCTGCAAGGGCGGGTGATTCGCAGCATCTATATTGGCGGCGGCACACCGACTGTACTGAGCGAGGAATTGTGGAGAGAGCTTTTAACGGTGCTGACGGAAATGGTTGATATGCAAGGGCTGGAGGAATTTACCGTAGAGGCGGGCAGGCCAGATACAATCAGCGCCGGAAAGCTGGATATTTTGAAGGAATTTGGAGTCGGCAGGCTCAGCGTCAATCCGCAAAGCTTTTCGGATAAGACCTTGGAAAAGATCGGAAGAGGTCATACGGTGACGGAGATTTTTGCTGCCTATGAATTGGCTCGGGAACGCGGCTTTCGGATTAATATGGATTTGATTTTCGGACTGGAGGGTGAAGGACTTTCGGAGGTGGAGCACGCTTTTCGGCAGATGGAGAAGCTAAGGCCGGAAAATATCACAGTACATACGCTGACGCCTAAACGAGGAGCGGTTTTATCCGAACGGCAAAAATATGAGATATGGCAAGGCGGGCAGGGAATCGGAGCAATGCTGGAGCTGTGGAGGGGCTATATGGAGCAAATGGAGTACAAGCCCTACTATCTCTACCGGCAAAAGCATATTTATTTTGAAAATGTCGGCTATAGCATGGCAGGTGCGGAGTGTATTTATAATATGGAAACAATGCTGGAGCGGCAGTCGATTCTTGCTATCGGAGCAGGCTCGATTTCCAAAAAAATAGAGCTCAATGGAGTTCGGCGGTACAATATGCCGAAGGAGAGCGGTGCGTATCGTTTGGCAGTGGAAACGGGCTTGACGGGAAAGCTACAATTTTTTCTATGATGCCTGTGAGCTTGGAGAAACGGCAGCGAAGCGCGTGCCTGCGGAAGAAAATAGTCGAATGCCAATCGGAGCGGAGAAAGATTTTAGGGAAAAGCTGAGGAATGCCGGAAGGTGTCGCCTCGGCTTTTTGCTTATACAGAGCATTGTCCATTGTCCTGCCAGCCAAGCGACCTACCGAGAAAAGGATTGTCAACGGCATTGGCTGAAATAAGGCAAACAGGCTGAAGCAGGATAAGCGGCTGCTTCGGACGCGGCTGTGCGTCGGTGTCTATATTGCAGCGGCGTTGTTTGGTTTATCTTCGATACAATGGCTTGGTTTACCTCCTATATAATAGGAAGAAACTCGAACGGGGAGAGAGAGTTTTTTTGAAGGATTGGCCAAAAAATGAATAAATAAAAAATGGAAATTGCAAAAAAGCATAAGAAAGAGAAAAAAGAGAGGTAAAAAAAACAAAAATGAAAGTTTAAAAAGTTTGACTTGCAAAAAAAACTATGATATACTAAACCAATAGTACCCCGTTAGCTGCCGACCTCAAAAAGGAGAAAAAATGAAACAAATATTGGAAAAATTAGTGATTCCTGCCGAGCTGAAAGACCTGCTGACACATTGCAAGGGACTTGTCGTGCCAAAAAGCAGAGAGCATTTGATAGAGCTTACATTTGAAGACGCAGTGAACGGCAGGGTAGAGGTTGCCTATGATTCCGGAGAGAAATGCCGAGTGGTAGAAGCGACAGTAGTAAAGGCGAAAAACGGAGCGGTGGTCAATTATCCGGAAGCCTATATGCGCCGTAGGGAGCCAAACTGTATGGCGATTGCCGATGATCGGCCAACGGATAAGCCGAGGTTTAAGGACAAATATGGCTATGAATTTGCCGAGCTTAGAACGGAAACCTTGGAGTGGCTGAAAAGCCGAGAGTTGATTGTGATGCCGTTTACAGCGGGCTCGGTGATTGACACGCAGTTTGCTTATCCGGCGCTATTGATTGTGCCGAGAAACGCCGGCTTTTTTGCGGCGGCTTTGGCGGATTTGCAGGGCTTTTTGCCGATTGAGCAGATTGAGCCAAACTTTACTCCGGAGGCGGTTCTCTTTGTTGCTCCACCCTTCCGGCATACACACTTTTCCGGAAAACAGGTCGTGGTGCACAATCGTCTGGAGAGAATGCATGAAATCTTCGCCTATAATCTATATCCCGGACCTTCAGCCAAAAAAGGAATATACAGTATGCTGCTCAATATTGGTGAAAGAGAGGGCTGGACGACCATTCATGCTTCCTCAGTCGAGGTGATTACTCCCTACGACAATGTAGTGACGGTGCTTCATGAGGGCGCCAGCGGCGGCGGCAAGTCGGAGATGCTGGAGCCGATTCACAGAGAGCCGGACGGCAGGGTAAAATTTGCTACCAATACGATAACCAACGAAGACTTTTATTTGGAAATGAACGATACCTGCGAGCTTCATCCGATTACCGACGATATGGCGATCTGTCATTATGATTTGCAGGATCCGAAAAGCGGCAAGCTGGTGATTCAGGATGCGGAAGCCGGCTGGTTTTGGCGGGTTGATCATATCCTGCAATATGGTACGGCGCCCCAGACGGAGCGCTTGACGATTCATCCGCAGGGTCAGCTTATTTTCTTAAATATTGTTGGCAGACCCGATGCAACCTGCTTGATTTGGGAGCATACGATGGATACGGAAACGAAGCGCTGTCCCAATCCCAGAGTGGTTATGCCAAGAGAATATGTGCCGGATGTGGTGAAACGCTCGGCCAAGGTAGATGTTCGTTCTTTTGGTGTGCGAGTACCGGTCTGTACCAAGGAAAATCCCAGCTACGGGATTATGGGCTTTTTGCATTTGCTTCCGCCGGCGCTGGCTTGGATCTGGCGATTGGTTGCTCCGCGCGGCCACGGGAATCCGAGTATTCTTGACAGCGAAGGCATGAACAGCGAAGGAGTCGGCTCCTATTGGCCCTTTGCCACAGGGCGAATGGTCGATCAGGCAAACCTTTTGCTTACCCAGATTCAAAGCACACCGAATACAAGATATGTTCTAATTCCGAATCAGCATGTCGGAGCCTATAAGGTGGGCTTTATGACGGAATGGCTGGGCAGAGAATATTTGGCCAGAAAAGGAAATTTCAATTTTAAAGAAAATCAGATATCTCCTGCGCGCTGTACTCTGCTAGGCTATTGCCTAGAAAGCATCAAGGTAGACGGCAGCGAGCTGCCGAAAAGTCTTTTAAAGACGCATTTGCAGCTGGAGGTGGGCAAGGAAGGTTATGATGCCGGAGCCAAGATTTTAGAAGACTTTTTTAAAGCGGAATTACAGAAGTTTTTGCATCCCGACCTACTACCGCTGGGCAGGCAGATCATTGAAGCCTATTTAAGCGGTGCGGATGTTAAGGAGCTGGAGGCTTTGCTGTAAGATAGTGTGATAACAGGGAACCCACAGAGAAATGCTGGGTTTCCTGTTTTGCCTTTTGGGGGAGGATACCGATAAGGAAGACGCGAGGCTGCCGATTGAATGCACCGCGAAGCGGGCGCGGAAGCAGATCGGCTTTTTTTGAAATTGAAAAGGAAATGGACTCGGTGCCCAAAGGGAGCTGTCTGGGAAATGCCAAGGACGAATTGGAGAAGGCGGACAGCCATAGAAGGAAAAGCCGCAGAAAGGGAAGTTCGGAGGAAGATAGAGAAAGCTGGATGGGGTCAAAAGCGAGATAGGCTGAAAGAGAGAAGTATCTCAAAATCGGAGTATTGAAAATTAGGATAAGCGAAAGCAAAAAAACTAAAGATCATTTAAATCATAGAATATTTTTGTGCAAAACAGAGAAAAAAACAGCAGAGGGAAAAAACTAAAAAAAAAACTTGTATTTTAGGCTATGCTGGTATATAATATCAAAGTTGTGATAAGAGCTGTGAAGCCGGAGGTTGCTGAACATTTCAGGGTATTCCGGCAGAGCGAGTCTAGTTCACGAAACAGACGACAAGATCACTGTACAAGGAAACATAGAGTTTAAGGGTGTTTGCAGAGATGAAACACTCGGCAGGATGTACAGTCACCACTTGTCGTACCAATGAAAAACAGTACGAAAAGGAGGCGGCTTTTTTTATGGCTAAGGAAAAAATCAGAATCAGTTTAAAGGCGTACGATCATGAGCTTATTGATCAATCGGCTCTCAAGATCATCGACACTGCAAAGAAAACAGGAGCAAAGGTAAGCGGTCCGATTCCGCTGCCGACCAAAAAGGAAGTGGTTACCATTCTTCGGGCGGTTCACAAATACAAGGACTCCAGAGAGCAGTTTGAGAGAAGAACCCACAAGCGCCTGATTGACATTTTAATGCCCACTGCCAAGACGGTAGACGCTTTGATGAAGCTTGAATTACCGGCTGGCGTAGATATCAAAGTTAATGCAAAATAAGCGGATCACAAAATAGACTTTGGGACAATCCTTTGTCTAGTATGAACGGATAAGATTTCCGTTCCGCTGTAGAAAAACAGGAGGAAAAAAATGAAAAAAGCAATTATTGCGAAAAAAATCGGTATGACGCAGATTTTTACCGAGGACGGAACGGTGGTTCCGGTTACTGTATTGCAGGCTGGCCCTTGTCCGGTGGTGCAGGTTAAAACTGTAGAAAATGACGGATACAGCGCAGTTCAACTTGGTTTTGAGGAAAAGACCAAGAATGTGACTAAGCCGGCAAAGGGACATTTTGAAAAAGCAAATGTGCCCGCGCAAAAGGTTTTGAAGGAATTCCGTCTGAGTGATGCGGAAAATTATCAGGTCGGTCAGATTGTCACGGTAGAAAGCTTTGCTGCCGGAGATTATGTGGATGTGACCGGTCGTTCCAAAGGAAAGGGCTATCAGGGCGCAATCAAGCGTCATGGTCAGCACCGCGGACCTATGTCGCACGGTTCTAAGTATCATCGCTATGCAGGCTCGATGGGTAATGCGTCCTTCCCCGGCAGAGTATTTAAAGGGAAAAAGCTTCCGGGTCATATGGGAGCGGTGCAGGTTACCGTACAAAATTTAGAGGTTGTTCGGGTAGATGCAGAAAACAACTTATTATTGATTAAAGGCGCAGTTCCCGGAGCGAAGAAGACAGTCGTTACGGTAAGAAATGCCGTAAAGAAGGCTTAGTGGGAAGGAGGAACAGAAATGGCTAAAGTAGCAGTATTAAATATGCAAGGAAAGCAGGTTGAGGAAATCGAATTAAATGACAGCATTTTCGGCTTGGAGGCCAATGATCATGTCATTTATCGCGCAGTAGTGACCCAATTGGCAAACAGCCGTCAAGGAACTCAATCGGCTCTGACCAGAGGCGAGGTACGAGGCGGTGGTATCAAACCGTGGCGTCAAAAGGGAACTGGTCGGGCAAGACAGGGTTCGATTCGTGCTCCGCAGTGGACGGGCGGCGGCGTGGTATTCGCTCCGAAGCCGAGAGATTATTCCAAGCGTTTGAATAAAAAAGAGAGAAGACTGGCGCTGAAGGTAGCGCTGTCGGAGAAGCTGAGAAACGGCGGACTGATCGTTTTAGATAAATTGGAATTTGCCGAGATCAAGACCAAAAACATGGTTGCGGTATTGGGCGCGCTGGAAGTAAAGAAGGGTCTGGTTGTGCTGGCAGGCGTAGACAACAATGTGATGCTGTCCGCTAGAAATCTGCCGGATACCAGAACGATTCCGGTAAATAATATCAATGTTTACGATTTATTGAAGTATGAAAAATGCGTTATTACCAAAGACGCAGTCAAGGCTCTTGAGGAGGTGTATGCGTAATGGCAAACGTTCAATATTATGATGTATTGCTTCGTCCGGTGGTTACCGAGAAATCAATGGAAATGATGGCAGAAAAGAAATATACTTTCTTCGTTCATCCGGAAGCAAATAAGATCCAAATCAAAGAAGCGGTTGAAAAGATGTTCCCCGGAACAAAGGTAGATAAAGTAAACACCATGAACTATGACGGAAAAGAAAAAAGACGTGGTGTTACGAAGGGCAGAACTGCCAAGACCAAGAAAGCAATCGTTAGCTTAACAGCAGACAGCAAAGATATCGAATTCTTTGACGGAATGTAAATTCAAAGAGGATAAACGAAAGGAGCATTAATATGAAATCATATCGCCCATATACTCCTTCCAGAAGACATATGACCGTAGCGTCCTATGACGGGCTGACCAAGAAGAAACCGGAGAAATCTTTGGTAGTAAGCTTGAAGAAAAATTCTGGAAGAAATAATCAAGGTAAAATCACCGTCAGACATCGTGGCGGCGGACATAAGATTAAATATAGAATTATTGATTTTAAGAGAAACAAAGACAATATGCCGGCAAGAGTTGCAGCGATCGAGTACGATCCGAACCGGACTGCATTTATCGCTTTGCTGAACTACCAGGACGGAGAAAAGAGATATATCCTTGCTCCGGTAGGCCTTAAGGTCGGCGATGTTCTGATGAGCGGTGAAAATGCTGAAGTAAAGGTAGGTAATGCATTGCCGATGGCCAATATTCCGGTCGGCTCCAACATCCACAATGTAGAGATGAAGCCGGGCAAGGGCGGACAGCTGGTTCGTTCTGCGGGAATGGTTGCTCAGCTGATGGCAAAGGAAGGCAAGTTTGCGACCCTTCGTCTGCCCTCCGGCGAGATGAGAATGCTGCCGATCCTGTGCCGCGCGACCATTGGTCAGGTGGGCAATACGGAGCATGAGCTTGTCAATGTAGGTAAAGCGGGACGCAAAAGACATATGGGTATTCGCCCGACAGTCCGCGGTTCGGTTATGAACCCGAATGATCACCCGCACGGCGGCGGTGAGGGAACCACTCCGATCGGTCTTAAGAATCCGAAAACTCCTTGGGGTAAACCGGCTCTTGGCCTTAAGACAAGAAAGAAGAAGAAGAATTCCACGAAGTATATCGTTCACCCACGCAGTAAGAACAAATAGGCATAGGAGGTTTAAGTAAATGGCACGTTCGTTAAAAAAAGGACCTTTTGCCGATGATCATTTATTGAAAAAAGTCGAAGAGGCAAAGGCAAGCGGAAACAAGCAGGTAATTAAAACATGGTCCAGACGTTCCACGATTTTTCCGGAAATGGTTGGCCTGACGATTGCGGTTTATGACGGCCGTAAGCATATTCCGGTATATATCAGTGAAGACATGGTAGGTCATAAGCTGGGAGAATTCTCCTTGACCAGAACCTACAAGGGTCATGTGAAATCAGAAAGAAAAGGCAAAAGATAGCGAAGGAGGATCGTTTAAATGGCTAAAGGACATAGAAGTCAGATTAAGAAAGAAAGAAACAATGTCAAGGATACAAGACCCAGGGCTAAAGTTTCGTTCGCTCGTGTTTCTCCAACGAAAGCTAACTTTGTGTTAAAGGCAATTCGCGGCAAGAAGGTCGGGCAGGCGCTCGGCATCTTAGCGTACAATTCCAGATACGGCGCGGAGGTTATTGGAAAGCTTCTCCGGTCGGCGATCGCGAATGCGGAAAACAATAACGGTATGGATGCAAATCGTCTTTATATTGAAGAAGCATACGCCAATCAAGGACCGATCATGAAAAGAATTCGGCCGAGAGCGCAAGGCAGAGCATTTCGGATTGAAAAGAAAACAAGTCACATTACGATTGTATTGAATGAGATGAAAGACAAATAAGGAGGTTAAGCATGGGACAAAAAGTAAATCCTCATGGCTTACGGGTCGGTATCATTAAGGATTGGGATTCTAAGTGGTATGCCGAAAAAGAATATGCCGATTATCTGGTAGAAGACTATAAGCTGAGAGAGTACTTAAAGCAGCGTTTGTACAGCGCCGGAATTTCAAACATCGAAATTGAAAGAGCGTCGAAAAGAGTTCGTTTTAACATATATACCGCAAAACCGGGCATTATCATCGGCAAAGGCGGAGAATCCATTGAGAAATTAAAGAGCGACTTGGAAAAGCGGACCGATTCGCAGGTAATGATCAATGTAATCGAGATCAAAAGACCGGAACTAAATGCAACCCTGACCGCTGAAAGCGTAGCGGCGCAGCTGGAAAGCCGTATTTCCTTCCGCCGTGCAATGAAGCAGGTTATCGGCAGAACCATGAAATCCGGCGCCAAGGGAATTAAAGTTACCTGCTCCGGTCGTCTGGGCGGCGCGGAAATTGCCCGCGGCGAAAGCTATTCGGAAGGAACTATTCCGCTGCAAACATTAAGAGCAGACATTGATTATGGCTTTGCAGAAGCAAATACAACTTATGGCAAAATTGGAGTCAAGGTTTGGATTTATAAGGGCGAGATTCTTCCTGAGAAGGTAAAGGCGCCAAGCGAAGGGAGCGAAAAATAAATGTTAATGCCAAAGAGAACAAAATATCGTAAGCAATTCCGCATGAAGATGCGCGGAAGAGCGACTCGCGGAAATAAAATCAGTTATGGAGAGTACGGAATTGTCGCTTTAGAGCCGGGCTGGATCAAGGCCAATCAAATCGAAGCCGCCCGTGTTGCTGCGACTCGTCACATGCGCCGCGGCGGAAAATTATGGATTAAGATTTTCCCGGATAAGCCAATTACGGCAACGCCTGCCGAAACTCGTATGGGTAAAGGTAAAGGTTCGGTGGAGTACTATGTAGCAGTTGTTCGGCCTGACCGCGTCATGTTTGAGATTAGCGGTGTCAGTGAAGCCGTTGCAAAAGAAGCGTTAAGACTTGCGACACATAAGTTGCCGATCAAGTGCAAGGTAGTGTCGAAAGCTGATTTAGAAGGCGGTGAGTAGAATGAAATCATCAAAATACATGGAAGAATTACAAAACAAGTCCGTAACGGAACTAAATGAAGATCTTGTGAGCGCAAAGAAAGAATTGTTTAATCTCAGATTTCAAAATGCGACGAATCAGCTGAGCAACACCGGTCGTATCAAAGAGGTTCGCAAAAATATTGCCAGAATCCAAACGGTTCTAACCGCTCAAAGAAACAAGGCATAGCCGAAGGAGGATTAGATCATGGCAGAAGAAAGAAATATGAGAAAAACTCGAGTCGGTATCGTTTCGAGTGACAAAATGGATAAGACCATCACTGTAAAGGTTGAAACCAATGTAAAGCATCCGTTGTACGGCAAGGTTGTAAAGCAGACCAAAAAGCTGAAGGCGCATGATGAAAACAATGAATGCAGAATCGGCGATCGCGTGCGCGTCATGGAAACCAGACCGCTGTCCAAGGACAAGCGCTGGAGATTAGTAGAAATTATCGAGAAAGCAAAATAGATGCGAAATAGGAGGTACCGAAAATGATTCAACAAGAATCAAGATTAAAGGTGGCAGACAATACCGGCGCCAAAGAGCTACTTTGCATTCGCGTCATGGGTGGATCTACCAGAAGATACGCAAGGATTGGAGATGTCATCATTGCGACTGTTAAAAGCGCAACACCAGGCGGCGTTGTAAAAAAAGGAGATGTGGTGAAGGCGGTCGTTGTGCGTACCACAAACCAAACCAGAAGAAGCAACGGTTCTTATATCCGTTTTGATCAAAATGCAGCGGTTATCTTAAGAGAAGACGGTACTCCAAAGGGAACCCGTATTTTCGGACCGGTTGCCAGAGAGCTTAGAGAAAAGAACTACATGAAGATTTTATCTCTTGCTCCGGAAGTTCTTTAGGAGGATATGAGCATGAAAATGAAGATAAAAGTAAATGATAAAGTTAGAGTCATTGCCGGCAAGGATCTGGGAAAAGAAGGCAAGGTGCTGAAGGTCGATCATAAAAACCGCAAAGTATTGGTAGAAGGCGTTGCCAAGGCTACCAAGCATACCAAGCCGAACGCAGGCAACCGTCAAGGCGGCATTGTTCATCAGGAAGCCTTCATTGATGTATCCAATGTTATGTATCTGCACCAAGGCAAGCCGACTAGGCTGGGCATCAAAGTAGTTGCCGAGGAAGTAGACGGCAAGATGAAAAACGTCAGATATCGTGTTGCCAAGTCAACCGGCGATGTGATCGACGAAAAGAGGAGGTAAGAGCATTGAGTCGTTTTAAGGTAAAATACCAAGAGCAAATTGTTGGTGAATTAAAGAAGAAATTCAACTATAAAAGCGTAATGCAGGTTCCGAAGCTTGAAAAAATCGTAATCAATATGGGCGTCAGCGATGCCAGAGAAAATGCCAAGGCGCTTGAAAACGCAGCGGCAGAGCTTGGACTGATTGCCGGTCAAAAGCCGCTCATCACCAAGGCGAAAAAATCCATCGCAGCCTTTAAGTTAAGAGAAGGCATGAGCATCGGCTGCAAGGTTACTCTGCGCGGCGACAAGATGTATGAATTCTTAGATCGTTTGATTTCGATAGCATTACCTCGTGTCAGAGATTTTCGTGGCGTCAATCCGGATTCTTTCGACGGACGCGGCAACTATGCGCTGGGAATCAAAGAGCAGATCATTTTTCCGGAAATTCAGTATGATAAGGTAGATAAGGTACGCGGCATGGATGTGATTATCGTTACTACCGCTCAAAGCGATGAAGAGGGCCGTGAATTGTTGGCGCAATTTGGAATGCCATTTAGAAAATAGGAGGAAGCTATGGCTAAAAAATCAATGATTGTTAAACAGCAACGCGAACCCAGATTTTCTACTCAAGGGTATACCCGCTGCAAGATCTGCGGAAGACCACATGCAGTATTGAGAAAATTTGGAATTTGCAGAGTATGCTTTAGAGAATTGGCATATAAGGGACAGATTCCGGGCGTGAAAAAGGCCAGCTGGTAAGAAAGAGAGGAGGAATAGACGATGACGATGACAGATCCGATCGCGGATATGCTTACAAGGATCCGCAACGCGAATATTGCAAAGCATGATTATGTAAAGGTTCCTTCGTCCAAGATGAAGTTGGCTATCGCCGATATTCTGGAAAAGGAAGGATATATTAAGGGATATAAGGTTTTGGAGGATGGAAAATTTCCGGAAATCCAAATCGCATTAAAATACGGCGTAAACAAAAATGAAAAGGTAATTTCCGGACTGAAAAAAATCTCCAAGCCGGGCCTTCGGGTTTATGCCAGCAAGGATCAGCTCCCCAGAGTATTGGGCGGACTGGGAACGGCAATCATCTCTACCAATAAAGGCGTGATCACCGATAAGGAAGCACGCAAGCAAAACGTCGGCGGCGAAGTGCTGGCATTTATCTGGTAGGACGCGCAAGGCGCAGCGTTTCGGCATTTGAAAGCAGCGGCTGTCAGGCGCTGACGCGCCGACAACCGAGCATAGAGCGCAGGAAAGAATAGGAAGGCCGAAATGTCAAAAATTACAGCCCGAGCACTGCTCAAGGCAGGTGCTTGGGGAAAAGGCGAAATGATAGCGGACAAGGGTCTGCTGTCCCAATGAAACCAAAGGAGGAAAGACGAAATGTCAAGAATAGGAAGAATGCCGATCACTGTTCCGGCAGGAGTTACATTTGACTTAAAAGAAAACAATCTTTTAACGGTCAAAGGCCCAAAGGGTCAACTGCAAAGACAGCTTCCGGTAGAAATGAAAATCGAATTTGACGGAACAGAGGTAAAGGTACTCCGTCCGAATGATTTAAAGAAAATGAAATCTTTGCATGGACTTACCAGAACACTGATCAATAACATGGTGGTCGGCGTGACGGAAGGCTATGAGAAGAAGCTGGAAATTAACGGTGTAGGTTACAAAGCCAGCAAAAAGGGCAGACAGCTTGATTTAGCTCTCGGATATTCTCATCCGATCGAAATGACGGATCCGGAAGGAATTGAATCGACGGTTGAGAACAATATCATTACCGTGCGCGGCATTGATAAGGAAAAAGTTGGTCAATATGCAGCAGAGATCAGATTTAAGAGAATGCCGGAGCCGTATAAAGGCAAGGGTATTAAGTATGTTGGAGAAGTTATCCGCCGCAAAGAAGGAAAAACTGCTAAATAGGTAAAGGAGTGAATCAAGATGATAAATAAAATTTCCAAGGTGAAGAACCGGATTAAAAAGCATAAAAAGCTCCGTCAAACATTGAAGGGAACGGCAGAGCGTCCGAGACTTTCGGTGTATCGCAGCAATAATCATATTTACACCCAAATCATTGACGATGTCAAAGCGCATACATTAGTTGCTGCCTCCTCTCGCACGGAAGGCTTAGATAAGACCAATGATGTGGAAGCTGCCAAAGCCGTAGGTAAGGCGATTGCAGAAAAAGCCAAAGCCAAAGGAATTGATACGGTAGTATTTGACAGAGGCGGCTACAAGTACCATGGCAAAATCAAAGCATTAGCAGAGGCTGCTCGTGAAGCAGGCTTAAATTTCTAAGGAGGCAAATATGAGAAATCAAATGATAGATGCCAGCGCTTTAGATCTTCAGGAAAGAGTCGTTGCGATTCGCCGTGTCACCAAGGTAGTAAAGGGTGGTCGTAATTTCCGCTTCGCTGCGCTGGTGGTAGTGGGAGATGGCAACGGCCATGTGGGATACGGTATCGGAAAATCCACAGAAATTCCGGAAGCGATTCGCAAGGGCGCTCAGGACGCAAAGAAAAAATTGATCAATGTACCGATTGATGAAAACAGCTCCATTCCACACAACTGGACAGGTAAGTTTGGAAGTGCTTCCGTGCTTCTTATGAGAGCTCCGGAGGGTACCGGCGTTATCGCCGGCGGCTCGGCTCGTGCCGTACTTGAGCTTGCCGGAATTCGCAATATCCGCACCAAGTCCATGGGCTCGAAGAACAAGACCAATGTAGTTTCGGCTACCATCGAAGCATTAAAGGGCTTAAAAACTCCGGAGGAAGTCAGCAGACTTCGCGGCAGATCGGTCAGCGAGATATTAGGATAGGAGGCTTATGATGGCAAAAATTAAAATTACTTTAGTAAAATCGACCATCGGTGCGATTCCGAAGCATCGTGCAACCGCAAAAGCCTTAGGGCTTAATAAGATGCACAAGACTGTCGTCCAGGAGGACAACAGCTCGATTAGAGGAATGATCCATCAGATTCAACACTTAGTAAAAGTAGAAAACGCGGAAGCATAATTCGATAGAGAAGGAGGTGCGAGCTGTGAACTTATCAGAGCTAAATCCTGCACAGGGTGCAACAAAAAAGGCGATCCGCAAAGGTCGCGGGGAAAGTTCGGGAAAGGGTAAGACTTCCGGACGCGGAAACAAGGGACAAAACGCCAGATCCGGCGGCGGTGTTCGTCCGGGCTTTGAAGGCGGACAAATGCCTTTAATCAGAAGATTGCCGAAGCGTGGTTTTGTCAATCGAAACAGCAAGGAAATCATCGGAATCAATGTAGATGTTTTGGATCGCTTTGAAAATGGAGCGGTAGTAGATGTAAACGCCTTGATCGAAGCCGGAATCGTAAAAAACCCGAGAGATGGCGTAAAGCTGTTGGGCAATGGCGAGATCAATAAGAAATTGACCGTAAAGTTAAACGCATTCAGTAAAACTGCTGTAGAAAAAATCGAAGCTGCCGGAGGAAAGACTGAGGTGATCTAGGTGCTAAATACACTGAAAACAGCATTCAAGGTTGAAGATGTCAGAAAGCGAATCATATTCACAATGTTAATGTTTGTGGTCATCCGGCTGGGAGCCAATGTGCCGATCCCTGGGATTAATACGGCGGCTCTGCAAAATGTTTTTGCTAGCGGCGAAGGCCTTTTGAGCATGCTGGATGCTTTTTCGGGCGGCGCTTTCCGCAACATGACCTTGTTTGCACTGGGTATTATTCCATACATTAACTCATCCATTATTATGAACCTTTTGACGATTGCAATTCCCGTTTTGGAGGAAATGCAGAAGGAAGGCGAGGACGGCAAGAAGAAGATCGCGACGATCACTCGCTATGTGACGATGGCTTTGGCGCTTATTCAAGCAATTGCGATCACCATAACCTTAAATGCACAGGGAATGTTTATTGAATGGAACTTCTTCAGCGCATTGGTAGCCATTTCGGCTATGGTCGCAGGCACTGCGTTTTTAATGTGGCTGGGTGAGCGGATGAATGAAAAGGGCATTGGAAATGGTATTTCCATAATCATTGCCATCAACATCCTTTCCGGACTGCCAAGCGGGATTCAATTGATCGTGAACCTGTTCAATGAAGGCAAATACATTGCGATTGTGGCTATTTTATTAGGCTTTTTGGCAATGATCTTCGTTGTTGTTTTGATTCAGCTTGGAGAAAGAAGAATCTCCGTGCAGTATGCCAAGAGAATGCAGGGAAGAAAGGTATATGGCGGACAGTCGACCTATATTCCCCTGAAGGTAAACATGGCTGGCGTTATTCCGGTCATCTTTGCTTCCTCTCTGCTTGGCTTTCCGCAGACGATTGCCGGCTTTTTTACGGCGCAGCCGACCGGCGTTCTGGCAACGGTGCTTGACTTTTTAAATTATTACAATAATCCTTTTGGAACCTTGTTATACTTTATTTTGACCATTGCCTTTGCCTACTTTTATACGGCGATTATCTTCAATCCTTATGAAGTATCAGACAATATGAAGAAAAACGGAGGTTTTATTCCGGGTATTCGTCCGGGTAAGCCGACCATGGAATATTTAACAACTGTATTAAATCGGATGGTCTTTATCGGCGGTGTGATCCTGGCACTGATTTCTATTTTGCCAATTATCCTGCGCTGGACGACCGGTGCACAGATCAACTTCGGAGGTACTTCTTTGATCATCGTGGTTGGCGTGGCGCTGGAAACCATCAATCAGATTGAATCGCAGTTAATTACCAGACATTATAAGGGCTTTTTAAATGTGTAGGCTGCCTGCTGCCTTATGCAAGTAAGGCAGCAAGCCCTATGTTCAAGTATTTCCCTTAGCGCTGCTTGAGAGCTGAGAGCGCTTTCGGCTTTACCGGAAGTATTTTAGCAGAAAAGGACAGCGCCGCGGGGAAGAAAATGCAAATAGACTATCAAACAGGCATAAACAATGGAGGTAGTTATGAATATTATTATGTTAGGAGCTCCGGGAGCAGGAAAGGGTACGCAGGCCAAGAGAATGGCAGAAAAATATGGGATTCCTCATATTTCCACCGGCGATATCCTGCGCAGCAACATCAGTAAGCAAACAGAGCTGGGCAAGAAGGCCAAGGGCTTTATCGACGCCGGCGCGCTGGTGCCGGATGAGCTGGTAATCCAATTGGTTGCCGATCGTTTGGAGGAGGAGGACGCCAAAGCAGGCTTTATCTTTGACGGATTTCCCCGAACGATTCCCCAAGCGGAAAGCTTGGATAAGATGTTGGCGGAAAAAGGCAGAAAAATTGAGTTTGCCGTCAATATTGATGTGCCGGATACGGTGATTGTCGATCGCATGAGCGGCAGGCGTTTTTGTTTAGACTGTGGGGCGTCTTATCATACCGAATATTTGAAGCCGAAAAAAGAGGGCGTTTGCGATAAGTGCGACGGCAGCTTGGCTTTGCGTAAGGACGATGAGCCGGAAACAGTCTTAAAGCGACTAGTGGTTTATCATGAACAGACGGAGCCTCTCATTGCTTATTACCGAAAGAATGAAGTTTTGCGCGAGGTTGACGGCACCAAAGAGGTGGCTGAAATCTTAGCGGAGATTCAAAAGCAGTTAGGAAAATAATTATGGCAATTCATATAAAAACGCCGCAGGAAATTGTTTTTTTGCGAGAAGCGGGCAAGATTGTAGCGGAAACGCATTTATACTTGGAAAGCCAATTGGCGATTGGAATGTCTACCTATGACATTGACAAGCTGGGAGAGGAATTCATTCGAAAAGCGGGAGCGATCCCATCGTTCCTGAATTATGAAGGATATCCGGCAAGCATCTGTATTTCCATAAATGAGGAAGTGGTGCATGGAATCCCAAGCAAAAAGCGCTTTTTGAAAGAGGGTGACGTGGTCAGTCTTGATATCGGAGCTTATAAGAACGGATATCATGGCGATGCCGCCAGAACCCATATCATGGGAGAAGCGCCCGCAGCGGTCAAAAAGTTGGTGGAGGTGACCAAAGCTAGCTTTTTTAAAGGTATGGAGATGGTTAAGCCGGGCAATCATTTATATCAGATTTCCGGTGCAATCCAAGAATATGTTGAATCCAATGGCTTTTCTGTAGTAAGAGATTTAGTCGGTCATGGAGTCGGCAAGGAGCTGCATGAGGAGCCGCAGATTCCAAACTATCGTCCGAGAGGCGAAGGACGGGGAGTCAGGCTTCAAGCCGGTATGGTCATTGCGGTAGAGCCAATGGTCAACATGGGGCGGCCGGATGTTCGGATTTTAAAGGACGATTGGACAATCGTTACCTTAGACCATTCCATTTCCGCACATTATGAACATACACTGGCGATTACCGAGGATGGGTATGAGCTGCTGACAATGTGAGGTAGATTATGCAGGAACTTAAAGTAGGACAGCTGGTCATTTCCAAGGCCGGCAGAGATAAAGGCGATTATTTTCTGATAACAGAGCTTAGCGGAGAATATGTCTATCTTGTCAACGGCAAGTCTAGGCGGATTGATCAGCCCAAAAAGAAGAAAGTCAAGCATATTCAGCCCACTCATTGGTTAAGCCGGAATGTGGCGGAGGAAATTCAAGCGTACCGTAAATTAAGCAATGCCGATGTTCAAAAAGAGATCGCGGCACTGCTGGAAAAAGACTCAGAAAAGGAGGAATAGAAGTGTCGAAGAAGGATGTTATTGAAGTGGAAGGGCAGGTAGTGGAAAAGCTGCCAAACGCCATGTTCCAAGTCAAACTGGAAAACGGACATGTCATTTTAGCGCATATCAGCGGAAAATTAAGAATGAATTATATTCGTATTCTTCCCGGAGATACGGTTACGATTGAAATGTCACCTTATGACTTATCCAAAGGAAGAATAATTTGGAGAGATAAATAAATAGCTGCTTCCCTGACCAAGAGAAGAAAGCTAAGTAACCAGCGGCGGAAGCGGGAAACCCGGAAGCCGGTTAAGAAAGGAGCTACTGGAATGAAAGTAAGATCTTCGGTAAAACCTATTTGCGAAAAGTGCAAAATTATTAAGCGCAAAGGCAAGGTTATGATCATTTGCGAAAACAAAAAACACAAGCAGAAGCAGGGCTGATATATATTTTAGCGCCCTTCCTGCTTGAGCTTCCCACGGCTGCCCGGCAGCCGTCAAGGCTTAGAGCGGCCGGACTAAAATAGTAGAGCATTGCTTTACCAAAAGACCCGGTTGCATTTCACTTCGGTGAAATGCCGCTTCGGGCAGAATCAGATTCAGGCACAAATATCTTGCTTTTTAAAGAAGAATAAGATATAATAATAATTTAGAAAATGTATTGATAAGGCGAATGCAGGAGTTTTCCTGCGCTTTCGACCGCAGGGAGCAGGGAGTTGCTGCTGCTTGGGGAGGACGTAGCCGGTTAATATCTTAGGGATAGTATTAATTTCACCGCTTTCCTATTATCCGAAGGATATTAGCTTCCGATCTTGAAAATCCCGTGGGGTATCTTATTTGACGGGATTGGGATCATTTTTAAAATACATTGAGCAAAGGATTTGTTTTCCTGCCTTGGTGCAGACTGATTGCCGTTTTAGGCTTCAGAAAACAAAATCAGGCAGAATCGGAAATTATTCAACAAGCTAATATTTGGAGGTGTAAAGAACGGATGGCACGTATTGCTGGTGTTGACTTACCAAGAGAAAAAAGAATAGAAATCGGATTAACATACATTTATGGCATTGGACGCCCTAGCTCAAACAAAATCTTAAAAGAAGCGGGAATCAGTCCGGACACTCGTGTAAAGGATTTGACCGATACCGAGGTAGCTAAGCTCAGAGATATCATCGACTCTCAATTCGTAGTAGAAGGTGATCTGCGGAGAGATGTTGCTCTCAATATCAAGAGATTGATGGAAATTGGCTGCTACCGTGGAATTCGTCATCGTAAGGGTCTGCCGGTAAGAGGACAGAAGACCAAGACGAATGCAAGAACGAGAAAAGGACCGAGAAGAACAGTCGCCAATAAGAAGAAATAATAAGAAGGAGGTTTGAGATTCGTGGCTAAGAAGAATGTTGTAAAAAGAGTCGCTAAAAAGCGCGTAAAGAAGCATATTGAACGTGGGCAAGCTCATATTCAGTCAAGCTTTAATAATACAATTGTTACATTGACCGATGCCGAAGGTAATGCATTAAGCTGGGCAAGCAGCGGCGGACTGGGCTTTCGCGGTTCCAAGAAATCCACTCCGTATGCAGCGCAGATGGCAGCGGAAACCGCAGCAAAGGCAGCAATTGTTCATGGATTAAAGACAGTAGAAGTAATGGTAAAAGGACCGGGCTCGGGAAGAGAAGCGGCGATTCGTGCTCTGCAATCCGCAGGCTTGGAAGTAACAAGCATTAAGGACGTAACGCCGGTGCCGCATAATGGCTGTCGCCCGCCGAAAAGAAGAAGAGTATAACCATCAATCCTTATGATACAAGATCAAAGGAGGGTCTTTAATAATGTTTGAGTTTGAAAAACCAAAAATAGATATTCAAGAAATATCAGAGGACAGTTGCTACGGTCGATTTGTAATTGAGCCCTTAGAGAGAGGATATGGTACGACTCTGGGAAATTCCCTGCGCCGGATCATGTTGTCTTCCTTGCCCGGTTATGCGGTAACCAGTATCAAAATTGATGGTGTTTTGCATGAATTTTCTACGATTCCGAATGTCAAAGAGGACGTTACGGAGGTCATTTTAAATATTAAGAAGCTTGCGATTAAAGGAAATACCAGCTCTTCTGAACCCAAGGTGGCATATATTGAATTTGAAGGCGAAGGGGTTGTGACTGCAGCCGATATCAAAACAGATTCCGATATTGAGATTGTAAATCAAGATCAGGTTATAGCAACTTTAGACGGCGGAAGTGATTCCAAGCTCTTTATGGAGCTTACCATGGTTCGTTCTCGCGGATATGTTCCAGCGGAAAAGAACAAAATGGAAGAGCAGCCGATTGGCATGATTCCGGTGGATTCTATTTTTACACCGGTCAAAAGAGTAAATCTGATTGTCGAAAATACCAGAGTCGGTGAAATCACAGACTTTGATAAATTGACATTGGAGGTATGGACAAACGGTACGGTTGCGCCGGATGAAGCGGTTTCGTTGGCGGCGAAGGTACTGAATGAGCATTTGAACCTATTTATTGATCTGTCTGAAAATGCCAAAAATGCAGAGGTCATGATCGAAAAGGAAGAAAATGATAAAGAAAAAGCACTGGAGATGAGCATTGACGAACTGGAGCTTTCGGTTCGTTCCTACAATTGCTTAAAACGTGCAAATATCAATACAGTGGAGGAGTTGATCAATAAGACTCCGGACGAAATGATGAAGGTTCGCAATCTGGGCAGAAAATCGCTGGACGAGGTTCTGGCCAAGCTGAATGAGCTGGGTCTTTCGTTAAAACCGAATAACGAATAAGTAAAAATAAAGGAGGTACCCTGAATGTCTGCGTATCGTAAGCTTGGCAGGACTTCCGGTCAACGGAAGGCACTGCTTAGAAATCAAGTTACGGCATTGCTGTATCATGGTAAGATAAAGACTACTGAAACCAAAGCAAAAGAGATTCGTAAAATTGCAGAAAAACTGATCACTCTTGCAGTCAAGGAAAAGGATAATTTCACAGAGGTCACGGTTACTCAAAAGGTTCCGAAGAAAACGGCCGATGGAAAGCGTGTGAAAGAGGTTGTTGACGGCAAGAAGGTAACGCAGTACGAAGAAGTGCAAAAAACAGTAAAAAAGGACAATCCGTCAAGGATGAATGCAAGAAGAAAAATGCTTCAAGTATTGTATCCGGTCACGGAAGTTCCGGCGGAAAATTCTAAAAGACGCGCCAATACCAAGCAGGTTGATTTGGTAGACAAGCTCTTTTCCGAAATTGCACCGAAATATGTTGACCGCAAAGGCGGCTACACCCGTGCAATCAAGTTAGGAGAAAGAAAAGGCGATGCCGCCGAACTCGTAATTTTAGAATTGGTATAAACACAAGAGGGATTAAGACAGCTTAATCCCTCTTTGCTATGAAAGCGTGACCAGCGGCGGGCGAGCCTACCTGCAAGCGGAGCTGGTTAGGCCTTTGACCAGCTTGCGGCAGAAAGCGGCGGTGAAGGTTCCAAGTGATCGCGGAGTAAAAGAATTTCATAAAAATATCTTGGTCAAGCGGCGAGCGAGCCTGCTTATAAGCGAGCCAGTCAAGGATTTGACCGGCTTGCAGCAGAAAGCGGCGGTGAAGGTTCCAAGTGATCGCGGAGTAAAAGGATTTCATAAAAATGGCTTGATCAAGCGCTGGTGAGCCAGCTTACAAGCGGAGCTGGGCAGGCAATAATAGAAAAGTGAGGAAAACGGATGATCAAAGCAGAGCATGTCAGACATGATTATATACTACAGCAGGAGGACGGTGAGGAAAAGCAAATTTTTCGAGCGCTGGAGGATATCTCCTTGGAAATTGAAAAAGGCAGCTTTGTCGCGATTCTCGGTCATAATGGCTCCGGCAAATCAACCTTTGCCAAGCATTTAAACGCCTTTCTTTTTCCAACAGAGGGAAGCATTACCGTCAACGGAATCAACACGACAGATACCGGGCAGCTTTGGGAGCTGCGCAAAAATGTCGGTATGGTCTTTCAAAATCCGGATAATCAGATTATTGGCAGCGTAGTAGAGGAAGACACGGCGTTTGGGCCGGAAAATTTAGGAGTACCTACCGCAGAGATTGGCAATTTAGTGGAAGAAGCGCTTTCTTCTGTGAAGATGCTCCATTATGCCAAGCATTCTCCCAATAAGCTGTCCGGCGGGCAAAAGCAAAGAATTGCCATTGCCGGCGTATTGGCAATGAAGCCCAGCTGTATTGTACTTGACGAGCCGACTGCTATGCTTGACCCCAGCGGGCGCAGAGAAGTGATGAAAACGATTAAGCGCCTAAATAAAGAGGGCATTACTATTATTTTAATTACTCATTATATGGAAGAAGCGATCGAGGCCGATCATATTTTTGTGATCGATCATGGTAGGATTGCTTTGCAGGGAAGCCCAAGGCAGATTTTTTCACAGGTGGAGGAAATGAAGGCTCTAGGACTGGATGTGCCGCAGACAGCCGAGCTGGCGTATCGACTGAAGCAGGATGGATACCCCTTAAGCGGGCAGGGGCTGACCATAGAGGAAATGGTGGAGGCATTATGTCGATTAAGATAAAAGGACTGAATTATATTTATTCCGCCGGAACGCCATTTGAAAAAACCGCGCTAAAGGATATCAATCTGGAGATTGCCGATGGCGAGTTTGTTGGAATCATCGGGCATACCGGCAGCGGTAAATCAACGCTGATTCAGCATATCAACGGATTGATTCGAGCAACGTCGGGCGTAGTCGAGGTAAACGGCAGAACGATCGACCGGCAAAGCGGCGATTTAAATTCGCTGCGGCAGGAGGTCGGACTGGTGTTTCAGTATCCGGAGCATCAGCTCTTTGAGCTGACGATAGCAAAGGATATTGCCTTTGGGCCGAAAAACTTAAATCTATCCGCAGACGAAATCGAGAAAAGAGTAAAGGAAGCAGCGGAGCTGGTAGGGCTAAAGGAGAAATATATGGATAAGTCTCCGTTTGAGCTGTCCGGCGGCCAGAAGCGGAGAGCTGCCATTGCCGGAGTGCTGGCCATGCAGCCGAAGGTTCTGATTTTGGATGAACCGACGGCCGGGCTTGACCCCAAAGGAAGGGACAGCATTTTAAACCAGATTCGCAGATTGCATAAGCAAACCGGCATCACCATTCTTTTGGTATCGCATAGTATGGAGGATGTGGCAGAATATGTCGAGCGGGTCATTGCCATGGATAGTGGAAGCGTCGTGCTGGACGGCACACCGCATGAGGTTTTTGCGCAAAGAGATACCTTGCTTTCCTTGGGACTGAATGTGCCGCAGATTACGGAGCTGGTATATCAGCTAAAGCAAAGAGGCTTTGATCTGCCGCAGACGGTGATTACAATAGAGGAAGCGCTGCCCTTGATTGAGAAGCAAATCAAAGCAGAGAGGTAGCGGTTTTGGCGATTTTGATATTTGTTAAGGACTGCTTTCCGGCTGAACAAGGAAAATACCAATGCCGGATAACGGCGGATTTTCCGCGTCCTTGAGAAATGTATTTTCTGTTTGGACGTATAAAAGTCGCCGAACGCAGGAACGATAGGAGCATTATGATTCGAGATATTACCATAGGACAATATTATCCGGCGGATTCGCCGATTCACCGTCTAGACCCCAGGACAAAGGTGATTATGAGCTTTGTATTTGTGCTCTCCCTCTTTTTTTCTGCCGATATTCGGCTGTATTTGGGCATAACCTTATTGCTGCTGGGGCTGGCAAGGCTTTCCAGAGTGCCGCTGTCGTTTATGCTGCGGGGCTTAAGAGCGGTATTTATCATTATCTTCATCACCGTTGCCTTCAATTTATTTCAGACGCCGGGAAAGGAAATCTGGCTGGAATGGCATTTTATCAAAATCACCAAAGAAGGCGTTTTTTCGGCAATTGCCATGGCAATGCGGCTGATTCTTTTGATTTTGGGATCTTCGTTTTTGACCTTGACAACGCCGCCTGTCGCTTTGACCGATGCGATGGAAAGTCTGCTGAAGCCGCTGGAAAAGGTCAAGGTACCGGCGCATGAAATCGCTATGATGATGTCGATTGCACTGCGCTTTATTCCCATCCTATTAGAAGAAACGGATAAGATTATGAAGGCGCAGCTGGCAAGAGGAGCCAATTTTGAGCAAAAGGGCATTATCAAAAAAGCCAAAGCCATGCTGCCGCTTCTGGTGCCGCTCTTTCTGTCGGCATTTCGCCGTGCCGATGACCTTGCGCTAGCTATGGAGGCTCGCTGCTATCGGGGCGGCAAGGGCAGAACCAAGTTTAAGCCGCTTCATTACAGCAAAAGCGACGCGCTTGCCTATCTTCTTATGGCGCTGTATCTGGCGGGCGTGCTGGCGTTTCGCTGGGGGATAGGGGCGTAAATACTAGGTGGTATTTTGGCAGATTTTTGCCGATCGGGCAAGAGAGAAGCGAAGGGTATGGATTGTAGCGGGGTTTCTTTGCATGGCAGCCTGTTCGTATTCTTGCGAGAAATGCTCTATGTCAGAGCGGATTTCTTCTTGTATTTTGTATCAGGTCTTTTGCAGTAATCCGAAAAAATGGCATAAAGCTTCGCGATGGGAAGAATTTTGTTTAGGCAGGTTAAAATTATTCTCCTGAATACATAGGTCAGGTGGCTGAAAGCAGGCTTTACGCGCGATAATTCAGAAGGAGTGCTTCATAAGGCGGAAATAGCTGCTGAGAGATAACGAATGTAAGAAAGGGCTGCTGCCTAAAAAAACAAAAGCGCCCAATCCTACGGGAAGAAACCAATAAGATCAGAAAGGACAAGCAAAAGCACATGGAGAGGCGAGGCCTAATTCATGTGCTTTTATGATATAATTTATTTATGCCAAAGGCTATATCTAAGAATGCTTTTTATATTTTATCTCATTTGGCATAGCCGTGAAAAAAGCTTTGCTTTAGGGGAAAATACCGCTTATTTTATTGCGGGCAGCTCTCTTGTCATTTTTGTCAGATGCTTCATTTCCTGAAAAATAAAGACTCCCGTGATGATAGAGGAAAGGAAATCGGCTATGGGAAAGGCAAACCAGACGCCGTTAATACCCCAGAAGCTGGGCAGAGTAAAAAGCAAGGGAATCAGAATGATTACCTGCCGTAGCATACCAAGCACCATAGACTTGGAGGCCTTGCCCACTGCCTGAAAATAATTGGCGCTGACAACCTGAAAGCCGATAATCGGCAAAAGCATCAAAAGCTTGCGCAGTCCGCCGGCAGCTAAGGCAAGCAGCTCTGTATTTGGCGTAAAGCCGCGAACCAATGCTTCTGAGAAAAACTGTGTTGCCAAAAAGCCTAGGATGCAGATCGTGGTAGCTGCCAGAGCAGCCATTTTCCAAGCCTTTTTGGAGCGAGCGTATTGCTTTGCGCCATAATTAAAGCCAATAATCGGCTGTGAGCCTTGATTGATTCCAAAAATTGGCATCATGATAAAAGCGGCGATTGAATTGACAATTGCCATTGCGCCGATTGCCAGATCGCCTCCGTGTAGGCGTAATGCGTTATTGGCAGTGGCAGAAATCAAACCGGAAGCAAGCTGCATAAGACACGGAGCCATACCGATGGATACAATGCTTTTTACCAGATCTGGGCGCAGGGCTAAAAATTTTCTATGAAATTTCAAAATACTGTCCTTAGAAAAATAATGTGACAGCACCCAGAGCATACAAATAAACTGTGAAATAATGGTTGCCCAAGCGGCGCCGGCAACACCCAGCCCCAACGGACCGATAAAAATAGGGTCAAGAATGATATTGGCTCCGGCTCCGATTAGCATGGTGAACATGGCCTTTTTGGGATTGCCCTCCGATCGCATGGTAGCATTAAAGCAATAGGACAGCCCTTGAAAAAGAGCGCCGAATAAAATGACCTGAATATACTGCTCAGCATAGCCGATGGTGTCGCTGCTTGCCCCAAGAAAGTAGAGAATCGGAGTCTTAAAGATGGAGCTAAACACAGCAATGAAGGAGATCAGCAGCAGAATCAAGGTAAGCATATTGCCTAGGATTTGATTGGCTTTTTCGGTATTCCCCTCTCCTAAAAAAATAGAAATACGGCTAGAGCCGCCTACGCCGATCAGCATGCAAAAGCCGAAAATCACCAGCATAAAAGGAAAGGTCAGACCTACGGCGCTCATGGCTAGGGGATCCTTTACCATATTGCCGATAAAAATTCGGTCTACCACATTATAAAGCGCATTTACCAGCATGCCGATGATTGCCGGTATGGAGTATTTCAGCAGCAGGTGAAAAACGGGCGCTTCCTTTAGCTCAATTTGTTTTTCGTTCATTTCCTTTTTCCTTTCCTTCTGTGACAGCGATCGCATTGATCGCCACGCGATTCAGCAAATGGTATAAATGCTCCAGCTCGCTTTCGTCAAAGCCCTCCAGCGCCAGATTTAGCCAATTGGAGTAAAATTTAAGCAGCAGCGGTTGGATTTGCCATGCCTTTTCCGTCAGGTAAACCAGCTTTCCCCGTCGATCCTTTTCATCAGGCTTGCGAAAGATATAGCCGCTCTTTTCCAATTTATTTAAGGCTCTGGTGGTTCCCGCCTTGTCAATCCGAAGCGTTTTTACGATATCGTCCTGCTTTTGTCCATCATGGTGATAAAGATAGAGCAGATAGGTATACTGACCAGATTGAAGGTTCAATTCCTCCAACCGGCTGTCCATGTAAATACGGCTGTGCCGGTAAATCATGGAAATCAAGCGATTTAAATAAAAAGAATTGTTTTTTGGATGCGAAAGAGGTTTCATAGCTTTGCAGGAGGGCTCGGCGATTTATTAAAATGATCTGTTTTGCTGGGAAAAAGATTTTTCTGCCGAGCTTTTCATAGTTGCTTTTTCATAGATATAATAGTTGCTATGTCAACTATTATATCAGATGAAAAAAATTCTGTCAATCCTCTTTGCCCGCAGTGCAAAACGCAAGCCCCCTAAGGGCTTACCTGAGACGGAGCGCTTTAATGGGGAGGCGGCATTGACTTTATGCTTTGGCAGGAATATAATCAAAAATATTACAGACAGGGGAGAAGGCAAGGGGCATCCGGTTCGGGGCAGCGGGCAAGGTCATGGCGCGAAAGGCGCGTTATTGCGCGGAAAGAGGAGCAATGAAAAAGAGGATTGTATGCTTTGGAGATTCCAATACTTGGGGGTATAATGCTGAAACAAAGGATCGCTTTGATGACGACACCCGCTGGACGAGAGTGCTGGCAAAGGAGCTGGGGCAAGGCTATAAGGGAATGTTGATCTGGGAATTCGGCATAGCTTAGCGGATATTGCTGCCACAGCAGCGGAAGCATTGAATGCGGCGGCAACGCAGGATGGAGAAAGCTTTCTGGGGATGCTGAAGCAAAAAGGCTCCGTTTAAAACAAGCTGCTTCGTAAAATCAGCAAGTAGCGGCTGCGAGATGTGGTTCACCGGTCAGTGACTATGAAATAAGGGAAATTTAATATTGCTCGATCTAGGTCGGGCAATATTTTTATTTTCGTTTTTATTTTTCAATTTCTCATGCTAACTCCTACGATTTCTCACATTTAGTGCAACTTCCAATTCTCCTAGAACTTGCTTTGAGAATTTACTGGAAAGCCGTTCCCATCGCATACCCTGTTGTCTTAGAGAAAATTTTGAGAATTTAGAAAAGCAAAGACGATCTGCCTCAAACAGGCCAGAAAAAAACAAAACAAAGAACTTTAAAGAAAAGCATACCCATAAATCACACACAAAAAAAGAAAAAACAAGATTGACTTTTCATCTGTTACGATGGTATACTATAAATAACCAGAAAAGAAACTATATCCAAAATCAACAAAAAGCCTTATAGCTGCGAACTATAAGGCTTTTTACTTAGATAAGCTTAGCATTCTCTTTTCAATTTGTCAAAAAGAAAAAGTTTAAATACTCAGCTCTACTTGATTCTCTATCGGCTTTAAATCGTCTAAGTATCTATCCACTTTTAAGGCTTGGCTTAAAATTTCCCTGCCAGTTTTGTACTGAATAAGAAATTCTATTTCAACGACTTTTTTTGATTTTTTTATTACTCCGTAAGTAACAGTAATATCTGTTAAATCATTAATTTCTCTTAAAGCAATCTCTAAAACTCTTGCCCTAAATAAGCTAAAATCACCATAAGATTTAACTTCATGAACCATTAACATTTTCTTTAAGTCGTCCAATAAAAAGCTTTTGCAAAAAGCACCTGTTTCATGAAAACAATAGGATTTTAATATTTCATACAAACGAATAGAAAAGGCGGACTTCATGGCTAAAATATTGTATAATTGATATTTTGTGAACTTTTTCTTCAGGTCAAATAGATATGGGACTAAATCTTCGTCTAACTTAATATAAACTTGTCCGCTTCGTTTATTGGTTCTAACCTTTGCTAAAAAACGAACTAAAACTTCACTATCCCCTAAATCCAGCCAAATAGAACGATCTGATAATTTTTTTAAAGTTGCTTTTATTTCTTGATAATTTTGTCCACTGTTGTAATCAAATCCACAGCATTTACAATATTGCAAAATAGAAAAATCATATTCCAGTTGAAAATTATTTTCTTCAATCGAATTTATCATTGAGCAAATATAGGCTAAGCAAGTGAGATATCCAGATCAGACACTAAATGGGAAATATCATTACCCCACGGAAGGGGAATGCCTAAGT
>JBGZBY010000029.1:0-31265 GCA_041844915.1 Eubacteriales bacterium | reverse complement strand
TCCCTAAAGCCGATTGCTCCGCGCTTCGCTCTCTCGCAATCGACTCAAAGCATTCGCCGCCCCTCTGGGGCTTGCTCATGCTTTGAGTAGGTCAAATGTCAGCGCTTCCTCTGCGGCAAGCCCCTCGGAGCGCTGCCGCTTGACCTGCTTTATTGCAACCTTTTTTCGAGTTGGGTTTTTAGGTCTTCGTAGCCGTTTTTGCCTAGGAGGGCGAACATATTTTTCTTATATGCTTCTACGCCGGGCTGATCAAAGGGGTTAACGCCTAAGAGATATCCGCTGACGGCGCAGGCTTTTTCAAAGAAATAAATGAGTTGACCCAAATGAAAAGCGTCAAGCTTTTCCACATGAATTAAAAGATTGGGGGTTCCTCCATCTACATGCGCCAACAGAGTACCTTGAAAGGCTTTTTCATTGACAAAGTGAAAGCCCTTTCCACTCAAATAATTCAAGCCGTCCAAATCCTCCGCCTCCTGCTCAATAATCATATCTGCATCAGCATGTTGAATATGAATAACTGTTTCAAACAAATCTCTCCTGCCCTCTTGAATGTATTGTCCCATAGAATGAAGGTCCGTCGAAAAATGCACTGCCGCCGGAAAAATTCCCTTGTGATCCTTGCCCTCGGATTCTCCATAGAGCTGCTTCCACCATTCCGCAAAAAAGAACAGTACCGGCTCATAATCCACTAAGATTTCCGTGGTTTTTCCTTTGTTATATAGTATATTTCTTGCCGCCGCATATTGATAGCACATATTTTGTGCAAAATCCGGCGTATTGTATTCGGCCTGTCCGGCTGCTGCTCCCTTCATCAGCTCATCAATATCAATCCCGCTTACCGCAATCGGCAGCAATCCCACTGCCGTTAAAACCGAGTATCTCCCGCCGATATCATCGGCTATCACAAAGGTTTCATAGCCCTCCTTATCAGCCAGAGTGCGCAGCGCTCCTCTTGCTTTATCGGTAGTGGCAAAAATGCGAGCCGCCGCTTCTTCTTTGCCGTACTTTTCCTCCATCCATTTTTTCAGCACCCGAAACGCGATTGCCGGCTCCGTGGTCGTTCCCGACTTGGAAATAACATTTAGGCAAACCTCCTTGCCCTGCAAAAAATCAACTAATTGCTTTAAATACGCCCCACTGATATTATTTCCTGCATAAACGATCTGGGGAGCTTTGCGAGCTTCCTTTGCCTCCAGATTGTAAAAATAATTATTCAAAGCATCGATCACCGCCTTAGCTCCTAGGTAAGAGCCTCCGATGCCGATTACGACCAAAACATCGGCCTTTTCTCTGATCCGTTCTGCCGCCAGCTTAATCCTTACAAATTCCTCTTTGTCATATTCAGTCGGCAGCTCCAGCCAGCCCAAAAAATCATTGCCAGCTCCGTTTTTTTCCGCCAGCGCCTTATGCGCCGCCAGTGTCAGCATTTGCATCTTTTTTAATTCATCCTCACAAATTCCACTTTTGGAATAGTCAAAAAGTATCGCCATGATTCCCTCCTAATCTAAGCTTGGTTTATTATCGCCCGCCGGCGTCGCCTCGTCCGCCGTTCCGGTTTCATACCATTGTCCTTACACAGAGCGAATGCCCGAAAAAACGGCGCATAGCCTCCGGGCATTTCTCGTTCAATCTGCTTTCCTCATCAGAAAGAGTGCTTCTGTCTTTTTATTATGAGCAGGCGGATAAGCCGAGTTCTGTCGTGAACGATCATCTATCTGGCTTTACCGTTACCGGTAAAATCTAGCGACCTACCTAAACCTGACGGGCAGCCTGTGGTTTGCTTTGGTCTTGCTCCGAGTGGGGTTTACATATGCCCTCTCCGTTACCGGAGAGGCGGTAAGCTCTTACCTTACCTTTCCACCCTTACCCTAAAAGGGGCGGTTTATTTCTGTTGCACTATCCTTGGAGTCGCCTCCACCGGACGTTATCCGGCACTCTTGCCCTATGGAGCTCGGACTTTCCTCACCGATGCTTCGGTGCGATCGTTTCGCCTACTCATATATTTTATTTCTTGTCCGCCTGTTTTACAAGCTTCTTTGTTTTGTTTTTCGGATAAGCTACTCGCTTGGCCGTTCCCTCGGCGCTTTTTCCTTTGCTTAAAGCATGAACCGCTTCCTTTTGTCGGATCGGCTTTGGCTTATTTCCTTTTCTAGCCGGCGGCATTATCGGCTTAAGCAGATTGGGGGAGAGGACGCCGGCCTCTTTTATAGGAGCTTGCTTTCCACCGGACAATATCGGTTTTCCTCTTTCCGCCGGCTTACCCTTACGCCTTTTCTCCGAAGCCGTTACAACGCTTTCTTCTTTGGATAAAGCCTTAATAACTGACAGCAGACTTTGCTTCTTCGGGAAAAGCCTCGGCTTTATCTTAGCCTTGACGCCTTCCGCTCGCACCTTTATCGGCTCCTCCTTTGGCGACTTCTTTGAGCCTGTCAAGCCTTTCGATTTTATCATTTTCTCTGCGGCGGGATTGACTAATTTTTCTGCCTCTTCCCTTTTCTTTTTTTCTACTCTTTCTACCGCCGCACTTCGTTGCCCGTCCGGCTGCTTTTGGCTTGGCTTCTTTTTATCTGCATTTGGCGCTGAAATCACATCCGCAGCCTTGTCAGCTTTTTTTCTCATCGGCTGAGGCTTTTCTTCCGGTAAGGCTACAAGCACCTTCTCCTGCTTCCTCTGTTCGGACGATTCCTTTGGCGGCTTTTTCTTTTGCTCCTGCTCTTTTGGCTTTTCCTGCTTTAAAATCTCTGATTTTTCAGCGGAAGGAGTCATTGCTGCCTGCTCTGCCGTTCCTAAATCTAATACTGCCAGTTTTTTCTTTTTCCTGCGTTTCCGCTTTTTCTGCTTTGCCGCCTTCTTCTCCTCTGACGGCTCTCCTTGAAGCAGCTGTGCCGCTATGGGCTGCTTTTGCTTCTCCGGCATAGCCGGCTTTGGCTTTTCTGACGGCTCTCCTTGGAGCGGCTGTACTGCTATGGACTGCTTCTGTCTTTCCGGTCGCGCTTGCTTTTGGTTTTCCGCCGGCTCTCCTTGGAGCGGCTGGGCCGCTATAGGCTGCTTCTGCTTCTCCGGCATAGCCGGCTTTGGCTTTTCTGACGGCTCTCCTTGGAGCGGCTGGGCCGTTATGGGCTGCTTTGGCTTTTCCGGTGCAGCCTGCTTTGGCTTTTCTGACGGCTCTCCTTGGAGCGGCTGGGCCGCTATGGGCTGCTTCTGCTTCTCCGGCATAGCCGGCTTTGGCTTTTCTGACGGCTCTCCTTGAAGCGGCTGTACTGCTATGGACTGCTTCTGCCTGCCCGGTAAAGCCTGCTCTAGTTTTTCTGCTGACTCTCCATTTTTAATCAGCGGTGTCGTTATGGACTGCTTTGGCTTGCCCGGTCGTGCTTGCTTTTGGTTTTCCGTCGGCTCTCTTTTTTGGAGCGGCTGTGCTGCTATGGGCTGTTCCTTTGACTTTGATTTTTCCACTATGACGGTCGCTGTCTGCTCTTTCTTAGACCGCAGTCTTCCCTTTACCGGCTTTTCCTTTACCTTCAGCAAGGTCTGCTTTTTCTTCCCTTCCTCCTGCGATGTTTGCTTCCATTCCGGACGATTTTTTTCAACGACTGCTCCTTCATAGGAATATTTGCTAATATCTCTTCGCTTGATTCCTTTTTGATAGATAAAGGACATCGCCTTCATCAGAGCAAAAATCCCTGTCATCAGAGCAGCCTCTACTTGAAAATAATAGACCATGGAGCGATTTCCCTGAGCAAGCTGATAAAAGGTAAAAAGCCCTCCCAAAAACAGGAGAATGGAAAGAACAATCAAGCCCTTTTCCAGCTTCATGCGATAGGTGTATATCCCCAAGAAAACGACCCCCGCCAAAACGCCGCCGCCAATCAGCCAAAGATTTCTCTCCTGAAAGCCCAAGGTCAGCAAATGCATAACCAAAAGCCCCTCCAGCAAAAAACACCAGCCCTGATGATTGTATTTATTTGTATAAACTACAGATTGCTTCAGCAGCAGCGCCGACATCAGAATCCAAAGCAGCGCCGACATCGGAAGCTTAAAAATAACCGGCAGCCACATCGCCGAAATCAAAACAAAACTGAGGAGATTCACACCATAATTCTTAACGAAAAGATCCCATTTCTTCGGAAAATAGATTCGATCCAAGGTTAAAAAGCCGCCCTTCGAGTTTTCCATGAAAAAAATAATAATCAAAAAGAAGGGAATGCTAATCAACTCCAGCGAAAAATTAAGACGTACCTGCTCATAATTAAAGGTATTAAGCTCTAAAACCAATGCCGAGGCGATCACATTGCCGATAATCATTCGGCCGTTTTCCGGATAAAAGCTGTTGGTAAAATTGGGAGCCTTTTTTCGCAAAGAAATCGCCGCCTGCTCATGATTGACTACCTGCATCGCCAAAAGCAGCAATGCCAGCCAAGGAATAAACGGGGAATGACCAATATCCTCCATTACTCTCAGCTGAAACAGCAGATAGAGAAAGATTGCGGAAATCGCCGCCCAAAGCAAGACCTGCGTTTGTTCTTTATTTTGCCTCATAATCTATTATACGCCCCCCAACTTATTCAACGGCCAAAATCGGAGCCAAACCTTCCCGTCGATCTGCTCTCTTTTGACGCAACCGAAATCACGACTGTCATAGCTCATACCCCGATTGTCGCCCATAACAAAATATTGATCCTCCGGTACCGTCAAGGGATAGCTCAACTTGTCCTTGCCATAGGTCAGCTGTTCCGTATATCCCTCTTCCAACTCCTTGCCGTTAATAAAAATCTTGCCATCCCGAATATTGACCTCATCCCCCGGCAAACCAATCACTCGCTTGACCAACCGACTATTCCCCTCGCGCCGCATAAATTTGGCGGCCATATCCTCATACAGGCGTAAAAACTTTGCCCCTATTGAAGAGTCTACCGGATCCTTGATAAAAACAATGATATCCCCATATTCGGGATTGCCAAAGGTATAGCTCAGCTTTTCTACAATCAGCTGATCTCCCCCGATCAAAGTTGTTTCCATGGAGCTTTGCCGCACCTGCGATAAAGTAAATACAAATATATTTAAAAAATTGGTGATCAGCAGTGCGATAACGATCACCTTAATCAAATCCAGTATCTCCTTTTTCCAATTTACCTTTTTGCCCTCGTCGGCATCCTTTTCCAAAGAAAGCCGCTCAACCGATGAAGCTTTTTTTTCCAATTCCTCGACAAAATCCTGCGGATTTTTTTCGTTTTCCATTTTCTACCTCTTTTTTACTAAATTTAAGCTGTCTTTTCTGCAAAAGCAGAAAAGTCAAGCTCCTTTCTTCGCGCAGCGCTTGCTCTTTATGCCATAAGATTTGCCCGCAGCTTTTCATTATAATGCTCTTAGCAATTATACTACATTGCTTTCCAAGTTACAAGCCTTACAATAAACTTTCTGACAAAGCCCTGCCTTTTTCGGCGCTTGATTTTTCCCATAGGCAAACACCAGTATCCGAATTCCCCCAACACAATCCGCAAATCCAGCGACTCCTCCGCCCTGTTCTCTCCGCAGCTTCTAAGCATTTTGGTTTGCTCTGTTTTCCATAATTTTTAACTCCCGCAGCTCTCAAAATTTCTTACAATGTCATAGATATCCCTTAACCTAAGCTGCCAAGTTTCTTTATCTCTTATAATTTGATGATAAATATCCTCCATAGCAGAAGCCGGCGATACAGTACCTAGAATACATTCTTCCATTTCAATTTGCCCTATTTTTTCAAAGTGGTCTAACAAAAGACCCAACGCTTTATGATTAAACCAGCAATCTGTATCAAGCCAATAGGACGCATTATTTTTTCTGCAAGCAATTTGGCTGTTTAGAAAATCCTCTATACTGGGTTTCTCTTTCTTTAATAACCGAGCGCAGGCTAAATGATATTCTATTTTTCTTGGACTTTCATCAATTCTTGAAACAAAAACAACTCCATATTCATTTTCAAATTTTACCGAAAGAACATCGCCCTTACTGAAATAAGGAATTCGCTTTATCTTTGTTTTTAGCACTTTAATGGGCTTGGAATTTTCACTTTGCAGCTGCGCCGCTAATTTTTCCAAGACCTCTTGCCTTTGTTTTAATGCTTTTCCGTCAACTTCAAGCCAAAACTTATCCGCTCCTTTTTCCATAATTTCCAATGCTTTGTTTTTTACCTCATCAGGTAAATGCCCAATTTTCCACAAAGCATAAGCAAGGGAAGTCCAATAGATTTCTGCATAAAAGCTATCCGTGCAATAGTTCTTTTCCTCTTCCAGCATAACTGCTATAATTTTATCGGCACTTACTCCGTCCTTATAGCTTTCCACAACATAATTGTAAATATCATGTCCGTCATCACTGTCTATAATTTTTACTCCATCTATTGCCATAAAAGACCTCCACTCCTTTCCTTTTTTCTAAATATCCGTTGACATTATAACATTTTTAAGATATTTTATCATCAGCTTTTCTACCTGCTCTCAAGACTATCACTCATTTCTATATTCTTAATAAATCTAAAATAAGCATCGCCTTCTTTCCGCCTGTTCCTTTTCTTTTCCCTATAACTTCATGGGATAATTCTATTCATTTCTTTCTCCATCTCCCCAAGAAACGCTTCCATAAAGGAATGGCGTTCCTCTGCCATAGCTTTTGCTTCTTGTGTATTCATTTCATCCTTTAGCAATAATAGTTTTTCGTAAAAATGCTGTAGCGATATCTCGATGGCTCGTCCGTTTTTACCGCCGAACGCAAATGCCCTGGCAATCCCCATAGCGCCTATTGCGTCTAATCTATCTGCATCCTGAACAATTTTCCCCTCGAGGCTTTTGGGGCTTTTCCCTCGGTTCTTGCGAAAGGATACCTCATTAATAATATTACATATTTGCTCTATCTTCATTGGTTCAACGCTCTGACCTTCCAAAAAACGCCGTGCATTTGCATTGTTTTCTGTATCAAATAATTTATGGTCATCTACATCATGCAGCAAAGCGGCAAGAGAAATAATCATGTCATCGCACTCCGGATAATTCCTAGCAATATCCATAGCCTTTTGATATACCCGCACAGAATGGCTTATATCATGCCCATCCGAATTATCTTTAAAAATATCCTCAATATATTTTATCGCGCTCTCCACTATTAAGCTATTCATATTTAACCTCCATAAAGCAAAATTTTCTTAGAAAATTTCGCCGGTTTAAAGCGGCTATCTGACCTTTGGCTCCTCCGCAAAATCCTCAAAACCACGCTCCCGCAAAACAGCTTTTCTATAAAATAAAAGAATTCTTCCCTTCTCCTTTCGGAAGCAGAAGAATTCTTCGTTTTACTACCGCTTGTTAAATCACTAGCATCGCGTCGCCAAAAGAAAAAAAGCGATATTTCTCCTTCACTGCTTCCGCATAAGCCCCTAGCACAAAATCTCTGCCGGCAAAGGCGCTAACCAGCATAATCAGACTTGATCTGGGCAGATGAAAGTTCGTAATCAAGCCGTCGATTGCCCGAAACGAATACCCGGGATAAATGAAAATATCCGTCCATTTTGAAGCCTCTTGCAAATACCCCTTTTCATCGGTTAAGGATTCCAGCGTCCGGCAAGCCGTTGTTCCCACCGCAATCACTCTGCCGCCGCCGGCTTTGGTGCGATTGATCTTGTCGGCATCCTCCTGCCGGATCTGGCAAAATTCAGCGTGCATTTGATGCTCAATAATCTGCTCCGCCTTGACCGGCCGGAAAGTTCCCAGTCCGACATGCAGAGTTACAAAGGCAAGCTCAACGCCTCTCTCCTTTAGCTCCGCCAAAAGCTCCTTTGTAAAGTGAAGCCCTGCCGTTGGAGCAGCAGACGAGCCGTTGTGCTTGGAATAAACGGTTTGATAGCGCTCCTTGTCCTGTAAGCTTTCATGAATATAGGGCGGAAGTGGCATCGTGCCCAATTCATCCAAAATTTCTTCAAAAATCCCATCATAGGCAAATTCGATTTGGCGATTGCCGTTTTCCAATACCTCGACAATCCTACCGGTCAATTTGCCGCCGCCAAAACTCAAAACAGCCCCCGTTCGAGTTTTTTTCCCCGGCTTAGTCAAAACCTCCCATTGTCTGTCGCTTGTTCTGGTCAGCAGCAAAATTTCCGCTGCCGCTCCGCGCCCCTGCACCTCTCCGATCAGCCTTGCCGGAAGCACCCGACTATCGTTTAACACAAGGCAGTCGCCCGCCCGCAAATAGTCCAAAAGCTCCGTAAATCGGCGATGCTCCAGCGTTTTTCCCGCTCTGCCCAGCACCAGCAGCCGTGAATCGGAGCGAACTCTAAGCGGCGTCTGGGCAATTAATTCCTCCGGCAGGAAGAAGTCGTAATCGGATGTTCTTCCCGCCAAAACATTGATATTTCCCATATTAATCTCTCAATCTAATTCCGTACTTGCTGCTTAGCTTCCGTAAAATCTGCTCCAGAACCTGATTGATCTCTCCTTCTGTCAAAGTGCGATCCTTGGCTCGAAGCTTAAGCGAATATGCCATAGATTTATAGCCCTTTTCAATCTGCTCTCCCTGATACAAATCAAAAAGCTCCGCTTTTTCCAAAAGCTCCGCCGCTTCCGTCTGAAACACTTCCTCTACTTGCGCCGCCAAAATGTCCTCTTTTACCAAAAGCGCCAAATCTCGGCTGACTGCCGGATATTTCGGAATGGCTTCATACTTTTTAATAGAATTGATATGGCAGAAAACTTCATCCAACTCCAGAGCCAGCAGATAGGTTCTCGCTCCCAGCTCATACTGCTCTGCCGTCAAAGGATGCACCTCTCCCAAATATCCGACCTTTTTCCCGGCAAGCAAAATATCCGCTTGCCGATTCGGATGAAAGAAGGAATGCGCTGACGGCTGATAGGCAAAGCTTTCACCCAGCTTTGCCGCCAAAGCCTCGGCAATTCCTTTCATATCAAAAAAGTCTTTTTTGCCGTAATGCCCGACAATTAAACAATTTTTTTCCAGCGGCATTTCTGCGTTTTTATCGCTATTATCAACCTCCTTTTCCGCCGGCAGATAAATTCTGCCAATCTCAAACAAACTGACATCAGTATTTCTCCGATTGTAGTTGGTAGACAGCGAAGTCAAAATTCCGTTCAGCATGGAGGTTCGCATCATGCTGAAATCTTCGCCCAGCGGATTTAAAATGACCATTGCTCTGCGATAGGGATGGTTTTCCGGCAAACCGAGCTTTTCAAATACCTTCGGGCTTTCAAAGGAATACTCCACTGTTTCATTGATGCCCATAGCCAGCAGAGTAGCGATAATCGTATCCTCGGCTCTTTGCGTAAAGCTTTTATGCCCCGCAGTCGGATTTTTGCTGTTAATCGTCGTCGGGATTCGGTCATAGCCGTAAATACGAGCTACCTCCTCCGCTAGATCCGCCATGCCTTCAATATCCGCGCGATAAGTCGGTATCGTTACCTCTTTTTTATTTTCATCGACCGCAAAGGTCAGGCGGCGAAAAATATCGGTGATTTCCTTTTCCGGCAGCTCGGTTCCCAGCAAGCGATTGATTGCCGCCGTTTCATAGGGCAGCGTTTTCTCCTGCCTTGGCTGCGGATAAATATCAATTTTTCCGGCAACAATCTCGCCCGCTTCCAGCTGCGCAATCAAGGCACAGGCTCTATTTATGGCAAATTCCGCCAAATTGGGGTCTAAATGCTTTTCAAAGCGGGAGGACGAGTCCGAACGCAGTCCCAGCTTTTTACTGGTATGGCGAATATTTGTACCATTAAAATTAGCCGACTCAAATAAAATGGTTGTGGTTTCCTCCGTAATCTTGGAAAGCTCCCCGCCCATCACGCCGGCAATCCCCACCGCCTTTTCCGCGTCGGCAATGACCAGCATCGTTTCATCCAGCTCTCTGGTTACCTCGTCCAAGGTCTGCATAACCTCGCCCGCCCGCGCTCTTCTTACGATAATCTCGGCTCCCGAAAGCTTTGCCAAATCAAAGGCATGCATGGGCTGACCGGTTTCCAGCATAACAAAATTGGTAATATCTACAATATTATTGATCGGGCGCAGTCCCGCCGAACGAATCTTTTCCTGAAACCATTTCGGCGAAGGCTTAACCTTGACATTTCTGACCGCCTTACCAATGTAGCGGTAACACAGGTCACCCGCCGGCACAGAGATCTTTACCATTTCCTCCAGTCCGCCGCCCACTTCCGGAAAGCTTATCGGCGGAAGCTTCAGCTCTGCGTCAAAGGTCGCCGCCGCTTCTCTGGCAACACCGATCACCGAAAAGCAATCCGAACGGTTGGAGGTAATTTCATACTCTACCACCGTATCGCCTAAGCCAAACAGCTCCCTGACATCCTCTCCCACGGCGATGCCCTTTTCCTTTAATTCCTCTTTGTCAAAAATATAGATACCATTTTCCGGCGCTTCGGGAAAGGCCTCGCGGCTAAGCCCCAGCTCCTCAAGCGAGCACATCATTCCGTTGGATTCCACTCCGCGAAGCAATCCCTTCTCGATTTTAACGCCGCCCGCCAAAATCGCTCCGTCCAGCGCTACCGGAATAAAATCTCCCGCGCTTACATTTTTGGCTCCGGTTACGATTGAAATGCTTTGACTTCCTACTCTCACCTTGCAAACTGTCAGCTTATCCGCATTGGGATGCGCCTCCATCGACAAGATTTCTCCCAGCACCACCCGCTTGATCTCCGCGCCAATCGCTTCCGCTCGCTCCACCTTCGTCCCGGACATTGTCATTTTATCGCAGAATTCGGTAATGTCCTGCTTAATTTCCACATATTCGGATAACCATTTCATTGAAATATTCATTGTCAGCCTCCTAAAACTGCTCTAAAAAGCGCTTGTCATTCTCATAAAAGAGCCGAATATCATTGATTCCATAGCGCAGCATAGTAATTCTCTCAAGTCCCATGCCAAAGGCAAAACCGCTGTATTCCTCCGGATCAATTCCGCTCATTCTTAGGACATTGGGGTGAACCATGCCGCAGCCTAAAATCTCAATCCATCCCGTACCCTTACAGACCTTACATTCCGAATCATGCCCGCCGCAAATAACACAGGATACATCAACCTCGGCGCTCGGTTCGGTAAATGGGAAGAAATGCGGGCGAAATTTGACCTGAACATCGTTTCCATAGAGATTCTTGATAAATACCTCCAGCGCCCCCTTCAAATCGCCCATCGTAACCTCTTTATCCACGACTAAGCCTTCAATTTGATGAAAAATGGGCGAATGCGTCGCGTCCACCTCGTCGGAGCGATAAACTCTGCCCGGCGCGATAATGCGAATCGGCGGTGTATTTTTTTCCATCACTCTGACCTGCACTGGCGAGGTCGCCGTCCGCAGCATCAAATTCGGATTAAAGTACAGGGTATCCTGTTCGTCCTTCGCCGGATGCTCCTCCGGAATATTTAAGGCATCAAAATTGTAATAGGAATTTTCAATCTCCGGACCCTCGGCAATAGAATAACCCATGCCGATAAAAATATTTTTAATATCCTCCAGCACTGTTTTCATAGGATGACGATGCCCCAGCTCCGGCAGCCTCGCCGGCAGCGTGACATCAATCTTTTCTACCGCCAGCTTCAGCTCCAGCGCTTTTTCCGACAATTCCTTTTTGCGCGCCTCCAGCTTTTCCTCCATCGCCTGCCGAAGCTCATTGACCAGCTGCCCCATTTTGGGGCGTTCCTCCTCTGATAGCTCCTTCATCCCCTTGAGTAAAGCCGTCAATTCACTCTTTTTTCCCAGCATTTCCACCCGGATATTTTCCAGACCTTTCAAATCCATTGCCGCTTGAATGCCGCTTAAAGCTTTCTCTCTGATTGCCTCCAATCGTTCTCTCATTTTCTGCGTCCTTTCTTTCCTTCGATTCCCTGAAGCTTTCTGTCCCTGCCCGGCGCTATCGCCGAAGGATTCCGTTTTTTTTGCCGCTTATTAAAGCTGTTTTCCGTATAAATTTTTTATTGCCAATGCTCTTATTTTCTTATTTCCCAGCTTTTATTCCTTGGGTTTTCTTTCTTGCTTTTTATTTTTTGCTTTATTTCTTTGCTTTTGTTTCCTTGATTTTTGTTCCCCTGCTTTTGCTTCTCTTTCTTATTTCCCAGCTTTATTCCTTGGGTTTTCCTTTGGGCTTACTTCTGATTTTCCAGATATTTCATTAAATATCTGCCATATTCCTCACCGGTAATTCCATCTGCTCTGCCGGTCAGTCGGCAGGCCGGTTCGTTTGCCGCCTCTTTCATTGCCTGATAGATGGCGTCCGCCTTTTCCGGATAGCCGATATGCGCCAGCAGCATTGCCGCTGCCCGAATAATGGAAGACGGATCGGCATACTGTGCTCTCCCCTCGTCCACCATGCGCGGTGCAGAGCCATGAATCGCTTCAAACATGGCATAGCGGTTACCGATATTGGCAGAGCCTGCCGTTCCCACGCCGCCCTGAAATTCCGCCGCTTCATCCGTCAATATATCGCCATATAAATTGGGCAGAACAAAAACCTGAAAATCGGTCCGCCGCTTGGGATCGATCAGCTTTGCTGTCATAATATCAATATACCAATCATCAAATTCGATTTCCGGATATTCTCTTGCTATTCTTTGGCAGATTTCCAAAAATTTGCCGTCCGTCGTCTTAATGACATTGGCCTTCGTCACAGCAGTAACTCGCTTCTTCCCATTTTTACGGGCAAATTCAAAGGCGGCTCTGGCGATTCTTTCCGTTCCGGGCGTAGTGATTACCTTAAAATCCATCGCCAGCTCCTCGGTCAAATGAATTCCCTTGCTGCCCAGTATATAGGCTCCTTCCGTATTTTCCCGAAAGAAGGTCCAGTCAATCCCCTGCTCCGGCACGTTGACCGGACGAACATTGGCAAAAAGATCCAGCTCCTTTCGCATCGCGACATTCGCTGATTCAATATTGGGATAGCCGTCGCCGGCTCTCGGCGTGGTCGTCGGACCCTTAAGCAAAACATGACAGCACTTCATTTCCTCCAGCACCGCAGCCGGAATTGCCGCCATTTCCTTGGCACGATTTTCAATCGTAAGACCGTCGATGGTTCGAAGCTCCACCTTTCCGGCGGCAATCTCCTCCCTCAAGCAATAGCTCATCAGCTGCTGCGCCACCGCCGTGATCGCCGGCCCAATCCCATCGCCACCGATCACGCCTATTATAATCGGCGATAGCGCCGCATAATCCGTCGGCGTATTATCCCTTTTAATTCTCTCTACCCGTGCCAATTGCTCCGCCACCAGCCGTTCAAAATGCTTGATATGCTCCATTTTATTCTCCTTCTTGCTTATGCCTTGCGGCCGCTCTTTTCGCTTCTTTTTACAAAGGTCCTTCTTTTTCTGTTCCTATATCCATAACCGCGGACTTCGCCCGTTTTGGCAAAAGCACCGTTTTTCCGATGAGGGAGCTCCCCGAAAAAGCCGGTGCTTAGTCTGCGCTTGCTATTCTTTTACCACAAGATTCACGATTTTTCCCGGTACATAGATTTCCTTGACTAGAGCAGCTCCTTCAAGTCGCGCGGCAACCGCCTCCTTCGCCCTTGCCAGCACCTCATCCTTGGCTGCGTCAGCCGCCACCTCAACCATTCCTCTCATCTTGCCATTAATCTGGATAGGAATATGCAGAATATCCTCCTTCATCAACTCCCTGTCATACTCCGGCCAGCTGTTGTCAAAGATCGACGTGTCATGCCCCAATCTTTGCCAAAGCTCCTCGGCGATATGCGGTGCCAAGGGAGCCAAAAGGATCAAAACGGTTTCTAAGGTTTTCTTATCCGGCACTTCCTTTTTCGCATAATCTGTTAATTTGTTGGTATATTCCATAAAGCTGCTGACAATAGTATTTAGGCGGAACGAATTCAGTCTTTCGGTAATCTCATAGGTCAGCTGATGCCGAAGCTTAAGACTTTCCTTGGTTTCTCTGCCTTCCTTGCCGATAGCGGCAGCCACCAGATTCCACAGCTTATTGAGGAAGCGATAAACTCCGTCAATTCCCTTGTCATCCCATTCCGCATCCAGCTCCGGCGGTCCTACGAACAACTCGTACATCCGCAGCGAATCCGTTCCGTAGGTCTCCACCAGCTCGTCCGGTGAAACAACATTTCCCTTGGACTTACTCATTTTTGCGCCATTTTTGCAAATCATACCTTGGTTGAACAAGCGAGTAAACGGCTCCTCAAATTCGACTGCCTTAATATCATACAAAAATTTCGTATAAAAGCGAGAATACAGCAAATGCAGAACCGCATGCTCCACACCGCCGACATACATATCGACCGGCAGCCATTCTCTCAAAATTTCCGGATCCGCCAAGGCCTGATCGTTTTGGGGATCGGGATAGCGCAGGAAATACCAAGACGAGCCCGCCCATTGCGGCATAGTATTGGTTTCTCTTTTCGCCGAACCGCCGCACTGCGGGCAGCTGGTATTGACCCATTCTGCAATTGCCGCCAGCGGTGATTCGCCTGTGCCGGTCGGCTCGTAGGACTTAACCTCCGGCAGGCGCACCGGCAGCTCTGATTCGGGTACCGCTACCGCGCCACATTTTTCACAATGCACGATCGGAATCGGCTCACCCCAGTAGCGCTGGCGGGAAAATACCCAGTCCCGCAGCTTGTAGTTAACCGTTTTCTGGCCGATTCCCTGCTTTTCCACATAGTCCGAAATTACTTCCTTGGCCTTTTCCGAATCCAGTCCGTCAAACTGCCCGGAATTGATCATAATTCCAGAGTCAACATATGCTGCTGTCAGCTTCTCCGGCTGACCGTCCTTGGCAATGACCTGAACAATGGGCAGCCCAAATTTTCCGGCAAATTCAAAATCTCTCTCATCATGCGCCGGTACACACATGATCGCTCCCGTGCCATAATCAATCAATACATAATCCGACAACCAAATCGGCATTTTCTCTCCGCTAAATGGATTAATCGCATAGCTTCCGGTAAAGACGCCGGTCTTTTCCTTGCTTTGCATACGATCGACCGAAGAACGCATGGAGGTATCAAAAATATACTTTTCCACTGCTGCCTGATTTTCCGGTGTCGCTAGGCTTTTGGCTAGGCCATGCTCCGGCGCCAGTACCATAAAGGTCGCTCCATATAAGGTATCTGGTCTGGTAGTAAATACCTTGATTTTTTCCGCCTGCCCCTCTACCGCAAAATCGACCTCCGCACCATAGCTTTTGCCAATCCAATCCGCCTGCATCTTCTTTACCTTTTCCGGCCAGTCCAGACCCTCCAGATCTTTCAGCAGCCTTTCCGCATAGGCGGTAATTTTGAGCATCCACTGCCTTAAATTCTTTTTCGTAACCTCTGTACCACAGCGGTCGCAGCAGCCTTCCTTGACTTCCTCGTTAGCAAGACCAGTTTTACAGGAAGGACACCAGTTGATCGGCATTTCCTTTTCGTATGCCAGCCCCGCCTTGAACATCTGCACAAAAATCCATTGCGTCCAGCGGTAAAACTCCGGATCGGTAGTATTTACTTCGTTCTTCCAGTCATAGATTGCGCTGATATCCCGCAATTGCTTTTTAAAATTGCGAATGTTCTCGCCGGTGCTGACTGCCGGATGCTCTCCCTTTTGGATTGCATAATTTTCCGCCGGCAGACCAAAGGCATCCCAGCCCATCGGATGAAGGACATGATAGCCTTGGAGCACCTTGTAGCGGCTCCATACATCACTTAGCACATAGCCCCGCCAATGACCAACATGCAGTCCACTACCAGAAGGATAGGGAAACATATCCAGACAATAGTATTTTTTCTTTCCTTCTGCCGGCTGATTAATCGGCTTATCCTGCCAATATTGTTTCCATTTTGCTTCAATGCTTCGATGTTCGTATTTCATCATTTTTCCCCTTTTCATCTCTTGAATTCGCTTTTCCCTGCTCAATCCTGCGCTCAGGCACGACTATTGCGCCGGCGCCGTTTCTCCTTGGCCGGACTCTGCCGGTGTGGCTTCCGGCGTCTCCGAAGCTTCAGCTTCCTCCTCATTTTCTGAAAATTGACTGGATCTTTCTCCGCTTCGCTCATTTTCCTCCGGATTGCCCAAGTCCAACGGATTTCCACTGACAAAGGCCGCCGGATCGCTGATCATCTGATATTTTTTTAAAACATAGTGATCCTCTGCCCATTGAAATTCCGCTTTGATCTGATGATCAATCTGTCCAATTTCCGTATTGTTTCCGTTCAGCACCGACGAATAAACTTTCGGCGCAATTTCCGTTACAGACAGCATATCCAAGCGCGTCGGCCATTCACGGGAATCTGCCTGAATAACATAATGCTCCTCCTCAAAAAGAATCCCATGCTCGCTTAGCGAACGATGCTCCGTGATTTTTTTATCAAAAAAGCGAAGCACTACCTCCTCCAGCTGCTTTTGGGGAATATACAGGCGAAAGGTGTCCGGATCAAACCGCAGACCCTGATGCTCCAGCTGCATAATATAAGATGCCGCGAAGCTCATCATCGCGTCCTCGGAAATCTCTCCCGTTTCATTGTTCAAATTTTTATCAAAAAGATTGTTATAATAAAAATACTCCAGCCATGATCTCATTTGCTTTATTTCCGAAATATCCTTAACCGGAACAGCAATAAAACCTTTGGAGATGACCTCCTCCGTGCTTTCCTCGGTCGTTACCTCCGTTTCTGTGATTTCCTCTTTAACGACCGGCTGCTCGGAAACGGTTTCCGTTTCCTCTTTTTTTTGCCCGCAGGCAGCAAAAAGTCCAATACAAAGAATCAGCACCAGAGCAATCCTTTTCGGCTTCATACAAAAAATTCGCAAAAAAACGCCTCCTTCACAAATACTACGCTTCGTTTGCCGGCAAAGCTTTACCGGCTTGCTCGAAGCAGCATCATCGTCTTATTTTATTTTGACTTTTTAACATAAAATACCGCAAACACGCCGGGACCAGCATGCGTTCCAATCGTCGGGCCAATCTCTGAAATAAAGATCGGCTTTTCCCATTCCAGCTCCTGCCGAATTGCGTTCTCCAGCTCCTCGGCAATGGCCAGATCGGCTCCATGACCGATGCCGATAAACTCTGTCCGGTCGCGATCCAAATTTTCTTTCATATGCTTGATATAGTAGGGAATTACCTTTTTTCTGCCTCTAACCTTGCTGATCGGCTTGGTCATCCCATCCTCCACAATCAAAATCGGCTTTAAATTCAAAAGCTCGGCTACAAAAGCCTTGGCTCCTGTGATTCTGCCGCCCCGCTTTAAAAACTCCAGAGTATCCACCGAGAACAAATGCTCAATGATATTTTCTGTATAGGGCTTCGCCATCTCGGCAATTTCCTTCAGCGTTTTTTCCTGTTTAATCCAATCCAATATTTTAATCGCCAGATAAGCCTCTCCAATACAAAGCATATTGGAGTCGATCAGCAAAATATCTTCGCTTTCAACCTCCTCCTTAGCAATCATTGCCGACTGAAATGTTCCGCTGGCTGCCGAAGCAATCGTCAGGCATACCACCTGATTGCCGGCTGCCAGCTCCTTCTTAAATTCCTCAGCAAATGCATTCGGCGTTACCTGTGAGGTCTTCGGCATTTCCTTTTCCGTTTTCAGCTTTTCAAAAAATTCGGTCGGAGTAATCGTTTCCCGATCCAAATATTCCTTCTCGCCAAAAATAACGCTTAAGGGCAATACGGTCACTCTCTCGTCATTGACTACAAAATCCGGACAATCCGCCGAAGAATCCACTATCAATTTAATCATTTCTGGTTCCTTTCCAAGTCTTCTAATATCCCTATCGCTTTAAAATGTCTGACGGCACAGACAAGAACCTACTTCTCCTATTTTTTTAATCTGCAACTTGTCCATTCGCTCTGTCTTGCGCCTTCTTCGTCAGCTCTATCCTTCTCAAAATAAAAGCCCCTTCAGCTCTTTGACATGCCGGATGCCTATCAGCTCAATGCTCTTGTCCTTATCTGCCTTCCCTAGATTGGCTTCCGGAATAATCACCCTTTCAAAGCCCAGCTTTTTTGCTTCTTTTATCCTTTGCTCTCCAAAGGGAATCCCTCTAATCTCACCAGCTAAGCCTATTTCTCCCATGACCAGCACCGATTGCGGCACCGGAATCTCCAAATATGCGGAGTAGACCGCCGTTGCCACACCCAAATCAATCGCCGTTTCCTCCGCTCTCATACCGCCCGCCAGATTGACAAAGCAATCCAGCATATTCAGCTTTAGGCCACCCTTGCGCTCCAGTACCGCAAGCAGCATCAACAGACGATTGTAATCGTAGCCGGTCACTGTCCGGCGCGCTATATTAAAGGCCATGGACGCCAGCAAGGCCTGCACTTCAATGATTAGAGGCCGTGTTCCCTCCATAATGCAAACCGCCACCGAGCCGTATTCATTTACCGGCCTACCGTTCAGCATATACTCCGAAGGATTCAGCACCTCCTGCAAGCCGTTTTGCTTCATTTCAAAAATGCCCACCTCATTGGTTGCGCCAAAGCGGTTTTTTACCGCTCTAAGCAAGCGGTACGCCGCATTTTTATCTCCTTCAAAATAAAGCACGGTATCCACCATATGCTCCAGCACCCTCGGACCTGCGATTAAGCCCTCCTTGGTAACATGCCCGACAATGAACACAGTCGTTCCCGTGGTTTTGGCCAAACGCACCAAATTAGCAGTAACCTCCCGCACCTGACTGACCGAGCCTGCTGCCGAGCTGAGCTCCGACTGGTATATTGTCTGAATCGAATCCAGCATTAAAATATCCGGCTTTTCCTCGGCGATCGCGTCCTCAATCGCCGCAAAATCTACCTCCGAATAAATCAAAAGCTGCTCGCCGCTCACTTCCAGTCTGTCCGCCCGCAGCTTGATCTGCCGCAGAGCTTCCTCGCCGGATACATACAATATCTTTTTGTCCTGCTGACTCAGTCTTTGACAAATTTGCAGGAGCAGCGTACTTTTTCCGATTCCCGGATCTCCGCCGATTAATATGACAGAACCCTCGATCACACCCCCGCCCAGCACTCGATCCAACTCCTGAATGCCGGTCATAATGCGAATTTCTCGTTTTAAGGAAATGTCCTTCAATCTTTCCGGCTTAGACAGCGAATCTGACGTCGTCCGTCTAGCTGACTCGGACTTTTTAGCTTTTTGCCTTGGTTCCTCCGCGTAGCTGTTCCACGCGCCGCAGGCAGAGCATTTCCCCATCCATTTGGGGCTTTCGTTGCCGCATTCAACGCAAAAAAACACCGTCTTTTCCTTTGCCATACTACATTTTTTCCATTCGGATTTTCTGCGCGCCAGCCTCAAAGGTCAGACTAAAGCTGATTTTGCCCGAGCGATTTGCATTGACCTTGCCAACCTGGGTCGAGTTGATCAGCAGACGGTATTCCGCATCCGGCTCTAGACCAAGAGTCACCTGCACCGGCTCAACTCCGCTCACGGTAAAGCTCAACTCGCTTGCTCCAGCATGAAAATCCGTTACCACTGTTCCGGGAACCGATTCATACAGAAGATAGGAATTTTTCTCTAGTCTGGTAATATCTTTATGGCTTTTGACATTATAAGTACTCCCGTCGAATTCAAATCCTTCCTGCTTTTGCTTGTCCACGCTCTCATAATTGCCAAAATCAAGACCACCCTTCGCCGAGCTTGAAATCAATTTTTCCAGTTTCATTTTGTCCTCCTAATTTCTTTATAAAACAGCGGAATCCTCCGGTCAAGCCCCTTCTGATTCCCATTTTCTAATACATGTCTGCACCTGTCATCCTGCTTCAAAGCCTTTGCCAGCCGCTCCTTTGGCAAGGGCTGCTTCTCCGCGTTTTTCCTCTGGCGCTCTTTCGTCCTGCGTTTTTTCTCCTGTCCTTCCAGACCGCAAAGCCCTTCACAAATTCTGGTCTAAGTTGCCGAAGTCTGGCTCTGCTTTACCACAAAGCTAAGCTTATCCTTAATGGCACGAATGCTGACAGTATCGCCGGTTTTTATTCTGCCGTCCAGAATTTGGCTGGCAAGCTCATCCTCTATATGTTCCTGAATCGCCCGCTTAATCGGTCTGGCTCCATAATTTTTATCGTAACCCTTCTTGGAAATAAAGCCCGCCGCCGTCGGAGTCAACCGCAGTTTGATTCCGCGCCCTGTTTCCAGCCGCTTCGCCAAATCCTCAAACAAAAGACCGACAATCCGCTCGACATCCTTTTCCGATAAGCTGTGAAAAACAATCAGCTCATCCAGACGATTGATAAACTCCGGCCGGAACAGTCGCTTTACCTCATCCATTACCTTCTTTTTCATAGCCTTATGATCCTGCTCTCGGCTTTCGGTCGTCTGAAAACCCAAAGCATTTTGATTGACCAGATTTTGCGCTCCCAAATTCGAGGTCATAATAATGATTGTATTTTTAAAATCCACTCTGCGCCCATGTGAGTCAGTAATATGCCCGTCGTCCAGCACTTGCAACAGAATATTGAATACATCGGGATGCGCTTTTTCAATTTCATCAAACAGGATAATGGAATATGGCTTGCGGCGTATCTTTTCACTTAGCTGACCGCCGTCCTCATGCCCGACATAGCCGGGCGGAGAACCGATAAATTTGGCGACACTGTGCTTTTCCATATATTCAGACATATCCACTCGAATCAGCATGTTTTTATCGCCAAACAAAAGCTCCGCCAGAGCCTTAGACAGCTCTGTTTTACCCACGCCCGTCGGCCCCAAAAACATAAAGGAGCCCACCGGCTTTGCCGGATCCTTTACTCCAACCCTGCCCCTTCTGATGGCACGGCTGACGGCCTCGACTGCTTCATCCTGACCAATAATTTTTTGCTTAAGGCGCTGCTCCAAATCACGCAGTCTTTGGCTTTCCTCCTCGCTCAGCTGCTTAACCGGAATGCCCGACCAGTCCGAAACAACCTCCGCAATCCGTTCCCGATCGACCACATACTCGCCCATTTCGCTTTTTTGCAGGGTTTCGCTCTTTTTTTCTATTTTTCTCTGCAAAAGCTTAACCAAGGGCATATCTCCCTTCTTTAACGCCTCTGCTCGCTCCCTTTGCCATTGCCGAAGCTCTCTGCCGCCATTCTCCGGAGCCAGCTCCCATTGTCCCATTTTGGTTTTTGATGCTGCTTCATCCAAGACGTCAATCGCCTTATCCGGCAGCAGACGGTCGGAAATATAGCGAACCGACAGGCGTACCGCGTCATTTAGCGCCTCCTCGGTAATTTTCACCTGATGAAAATCCTCATAGATCGGCTTCAGCTCTCGCAAAATCCGAATGGTTTCCTCCTCGGTCGGCTCCTCTACCTGAATCGGCTGAAACCGCCTTTCCAGCGCGCCATCCTTCTCAAAATATTTCCGGTATTCCTCCTGCGTGGTCGCCCCAATTACCTGTAAATTGCCCCTTGCCAGCTGAGGCTTTAAAATATTGGCAGCATCTAACGAACCTTCCGCACCACCTGCTCCAATCATAGTATGAATCTCATCAATAAAAAGAATGATTTGACCACTAGCTGTTATCTCCTCCAGCACTGCTCGAATCCTTTCCTCAAACTCACCGCGATACTTTGATCCGGCAACCATGGACGATAAATTCAGCGAAAGCAGCCTTTTATTTTTCAAACTGTCTGGCACCTCGCCGGCAGTAATTCTCTGCGCCAAGCCTTCTACAATCGCTGTTTTACCCACGCCCGGTCCGCCGACCAAGCAGGGATTGTTCTTGGTTCGCCGACTTAAAATCTGAATGATACGGTTGATCTCTCTCCGTCTGCCGACAATCGGGTCAAAGCCTCTGGTCTTAGCTTCCTCGGTAAAATCCTTGCTGTACTTTTCCAAAGCACCGCCTTCTTTTTTATCGCGCGTATATTTGAGCTTCTGACTGCGATAGTCCTGCCCGATTGATTTTAAAAGCGTTTGATAGACATTGGTTCCGGATACGCCCAAAAGATCCAGCATCCGGCTGCCCATGCTGTCCGCGTCTTGTAAAACCGCAATTAAAATATGCTCGGTTCCGATCTGCGTGCTTTTCATTTTTTGCGCAATTTCCTCTGCCGCCGCAAAAACCCTCTCTGCACCGGGCGTATAGCCCTTCGCCTCCTTGCGCACGACCGGCTCTTTGCGCTTCATTTCTCTAAGCTTATCAAATACCGCCCGATAGGTCAAATTATGTGCCTCCAGCACCTCCGACGCCAGATTTGGGCTGTGCAAAAGCCCCAGCAGGATATGCTCGGTTCCAATCCTGCCGCTGCTTAAGCTCTGCGCCGCCTCCGCCGCATGCTTTATGGCTTCCTGTGCTTTCAATGTCCATATTTTCAAGGAATTGTCCTCCTCTTGCTTTTATTTTTACTTCTGTGTCCTTCAGCTCCCTTTTTTAATGAAAGCCTGACATAGCCTGTCAATTCCGGCCTTGCCGGTCATCAATCGTTACCAATCGCCTTTAAATCGGCAATAATTTTATTCTGCACAAAATCCGAAATATTATCCTGCTCATGCCTTTTAATATAGTCGATCACCAATACCGGCTGGTCGATGATCTTAACTTTTTCGCTTTCCACCTCAAATTTTCCTTCTCCCGAAAAATATAGGATTGGAATCGCCCGATAAGAATGCCCCCGACTCGCTAAAAAGCTGTCGATGCCCTTTTTATGTCCTAAAATTTGCAGAATCGGATTATAGATTTCCGATACATATCTGTCCTTGCTCTTGCCCAGCTTCGTCTTTTTCAGCATCTTGTCCGTTTCCCTGCCGCGAATAATGCCCCGCATATTTTTGGCCTCCATAATGAAAAGCCCATTCCTGCCAATAATCACAAAGTCAATCTGACTGGATTTATTGCCGCTGACGATTTTGACGTCCGTCAGAATCTTGTAGCTTTTCGGCAGCCGGTTGATCAGCTCAAACACTTCTTTTTCTCCGTCCAGCCCAACCCTTAAGATTCGATAGTGATTTATGCTGTCCAGTATTTTTAAAAAAATCAGCTGAATCCCTAAAAAAGAAAACATCTGCGTCAGCTCCAGCAGTGCCAGACAAATTGCTGCCAGCACGCCGTAAAGAAGCCATTCCAGATACAGCCTTTTTATTTGAGAATTCAAATGATTCGATTTTTTAGCAATCTGTGCCATAATCTCTCCTTTGGGGAATTGTCTTAGTATATCATAAATTTTCCAAAAAATAAAATGATTTATTGTTTCTTTGCTATAAGGGCAAATCGCAGCCATAGGTGATATCGTTCCATGTAAATATTAAGATACCCATAGTAGTTCTTTATAAAGCTCCTCTGCGATCCTGCCCTGAACTTTCGTTGGAGAATTTCCCCAATGCTTTAATTGCCCTCCTGCGCTTCTCTGCATAGGCCTACTGCTGCAAAAGCATCGGCAAAAGCTCCTTTACCAGCTCAATATCTCTAGCTTTAGCATACACCGCCAAATGTCCCTGAAAATCCTGCGGCAAAAGCTTGCTTAAACGACTGCTTTCCGGAAGGGCAAGCGCTACCGGAATATCCCCGCCGTCTTTTTGAGCCGTAATCGTCTGCTCTGCGTAAAGCGCAACCTCCTGCTCGGTCCAATAATCTGTCAAGGGCAGGAGCATTTCATTTTCTTTAAAATATTCTAGATGATCCTTATCCAGCACCAAAATATCCAGTTCGCCGGTTGTCGCCTTTCCGATCAGCTTAGTTGTCATCACCATCTGCGTCTGCGGATCGTTCTTATCCGAAAAATAAAGCGCCTCTACTTGAGCCGTTTGACTTCCCGTTTTTTCCTCCACATACCGCTTTATTTCCGTCTGTAGCTCCTCGATCGCCGCCGGATCCGCATAGGGCGCCGTAATCGTAACATCGACAATCACCGGCTTTGGCGGATTAAAGACATAATGATTCAGCAGAGAAAAGATGACAACCAATCCCACCAGACCGCCGATAATATGAAATTTATAATATTCCAAAATAAATTCCACTTTTTCCGTATTATTTAATTCCTTAAAACTTTTCCCGTATTTTTCCATATTTCTTCCGGCATTTTCAAAACGCCGCTTCCCTTCACCGTCATACAATATCCTTGCCATGCTCTGCCAAGACTCCGTCCCCGGAGATTTGGACTGACTTTTCTAATTATACCATAAAATTTTCATTTTAGTATAAATAAATTTTTCTTTTTTCCTAAAGCTTTCCTCTCTCCGGCCCAGCCGCCTTTTTGCCGCCAAGCAATACAAAAAGCCTGCCAAAGCTTTTAACGCTTTCGCAGGCCTTTGCCGCTTATTTTCTCTTTTCGTCTTATTATTTATGGGCTTAGTAACTCCCATTGGGAAGAATCACTTCTTTAATCAGCTTATTTTCCTCCTTAATCCGCAAAAACAGAACCACTCCATAGAGCGGCGCAAGGATCATTCCCACATACCATGCATGGCACAGCAATACCAGCCCTGTCAATTCAGGAATGATATTTAAAAAGTAATTTGGGTGCTTTACTACCCGAAACAGCCAGTGATTCTTAAATTTATGATTTTTTACCAGCATAAGCTTCACCGTCCAAATCCCCTCCAGCAGCTTCACCACAACATACAGCATGCACATAGAAAACACTAAAAGCACCACACCCATTCCGCTTACCGCATCCATCTCCGTCTTTCTAATAAATGCCTCCAGTGGAGCAAGCGCATAAAATAAAATATGCAAAATTGTGATTCGTTTGGAGTTTTCTGCTCCATATTCCTTTCCGCCGTCCGCTAAGATTGCTTTTTCATTTTTTACCGACACTTTAAGAAATGCTAAGCGAATGAGAAAGACAAGTGCAACCACTCCATAAATTAAATAGTTCATTTCTTACCAAACCTTTCTGCAAAAATACAATTATTATAAACCCTGCCGTTCCCTTTAGCCTTTCTATTTTGCTCATGCTTCAAAGACTCCCGGCAACGCCAAAACATCAAATCTATTATATATTATTTTGATTATAATTTTATTATAATCGCATTATATTTTTTTTATTTCTTCTCTGGTTTGGTTTTTCCCGCCAGCTTCCATCTGTATTTTCTTCTAAAAGGCAGTTATTTTCTCATGGCCTCTCATATTTGCCTCCTTTCGCTCAAATTTTCCAATAAAAAAGAATTAGGCAAAGCATGTTTCACTAAAGCAGCGATTCCATGCTCTGCTTAATTCTATTATCCCGCAGCAATCAATTCCTTCCTTAATTTTCGCTTACTGCCGCTTTCCCTCCACTACTCGGTAATAGGCTTGGGAAGTCCAAAAATATACAGCAAAGTAAAAGCTCGCAAAGACTCCCATCGTTATAAGCACATAGGGAATCAGCTCCGACAGCAGGATTCCAAAAGCCATCATCATTACGCGGGCAATGATCGGAATTGCCACACTGACATGCAGAATCGCTGTTGCCAGCGGCAGGAAGAAAATCATAACCAGCTGCTTGTGAATAACCCCCTTTGCTTCCTTCTGCGATAGCCCAACCTTTTTTAAGACAACGAAGCGCTCTCTATCCTCCTCGCCTTCTGATATCTGCTTAAAATAGATAATCAGCACCGTCAGAAGCAAAAACAGGCTACCCAAGAATATTCCGATAAAATACAAGCCGCCGTTGACCGCATACATCTCCACCTGATACCCCTCTCGGCTTAGAATTCTCAGCTGCCTCTCCTTCTCCGGCAGATTCTCGCTCTCCTTCACCCTTTGCTCAAACGCATCAATATCCGCCTGCTCTCCCTGCAAATTAAAGTATATCTCCTGATCAATCGTTATATGGCTCTGTTTATCTGCTTTCTCAATTGCCCGCAGTGCCTTATCATCAGCAACTATCACTGCCATTTGCTTTACCACCGCAATTCGGCGATTAATTAATCCATTTGCTTCTATACTGGATTTTACCTTAAATTTTATGCCTTGCAGCTCCAATTCCCCGGGAACGCCTTCCCCTTCCGCCGTCGAAACCAGTATTTCTCCCGACTCTAAGGTCATCGGCAAAGCTTTTCCAACGATTTCCTCATAATCCTCCTGCAAAAAAGCAGAGATAAATACATAATTTTGCGCCCGGCTACTATCCCATTCTTCTACTTTGGTCAAACGATTTTCCTGTTTCTCCGCCATAAGCTGAAGTCTTTTGATATCGTACAGCCCTTCTACGGCTACATTGGTCTGTTCCGCATATTCCTTCAAAAGAGCCTTATACTGGCTTAGCTTATCCTCTGATTCTCGCAAGGTCCAGCCCTTCTTGTACGCCGTGGGATATTCTTCCTGTGTTATCCGTTCCATACTGCTATACACAGTAGCGGTGCCTGCCACCGTCACCATTACCATGCAGCTTAAAATACAGATATTCGCCAATCCCGCTGCATTTTTCTTCATTCGATAGATTAAAGATGAGGTGGAAATAAAATTGGTCGGGCGATAGTAGAAATATTTGTTTTTCTTTAAGGCTCCCAAAAGTAGCACGCTGCCCGCCTGAAATAAATAGTGTGTCGCCGCTATCACCAAAAGCACGGCAACAAAGAACAGAAACATCGCCCTCAGCGGCTCGACAACGGTAATGGCAATATAATATCCTCCCGCCAGACAAAGCACTCCAGCCAGAGCTGTCAGCTTAATAAAGCGCAGCCTTTTTTCTCCCTGATTTTTACTTTTTAAAAGCTCAATCGGCTCGGTCAAGTGCATGGAAATCAGATTATAGATCAACACACCCAAAAACAGCAGTCCGAAAAATATCAGAGTATAGAGCAGCGCCTCCACATAAATCGTATACCGCATTCCTACCTCATAGCGAATCAGCTTTGTCAGCAACCAAAATACCAGCTTGCCAAAAACCATCCCTAAAAATATTCCCGTTGCGATTGAGCTTCCGGCGATCGCTATGCTTTCATAAAAAAGCATCCTCGCCACATGCCTTTTTTCCAATCCCAAAATGCCGTATAAACCAATCTCCTTTTTTCGGTTTTTCATCAGAAAGCTATTGGCATAAAACACAAAAATTCCCGCCAAAACCGCCACGATCACTGTGCCAAAGCTCAACAAGCCCGCTACTGTAGTATTGCCATAAACATTCTCAGCATCCTCAATCATTTTTTGCAAATTGGCCAAATTAAAGAAAAAAGCCGCCACTACTGCACAGGAAAGCCAAAACGGAATAAAGTTACGCTGATTTCTTTTAATATTGCTCTGCGCTAAATGAATATAAAAAAACTTACCGTTCATTTACTCACCCCCATTGGTCATTACCGCTAAGGTATTCATGATCCTCTGGTAGAAATCATCGTCCGTCTGCTCCGCCTTATAGATCTCATTAAAGGTCTGACCGTCCTTAATAAACAAAACCCGCTTCGCCTTGCTGGCTGCCCTAACGCTGTGCGTAACCATCAGGATTGTCTGCCCGGTCTGATTGATCTGCTGAAACAGCTTTAAGGTACGCTCGGAGGCCTTGGAATCCAGCGCGCCAGTCGGCTCGTCGGCCAAGAGCAGCTCCGGCGCTGTGATAATCGCCCTGCCAATTGCTGTTCTCTGCTTTTCACCGCCGGATATCTCGTAAGGAAATTTTTCCAGCAGCTCGGAAATTCTAAGGAGCTGCGCCGTTTCCTCCACTCTCCTCATCATTTCCTCATAGGGCTTTTGCGCCAGTACTAGCGGCAGGAGCATATTGTCCTTGACATTAAAATTATCCAGCAAATTAAAGTCCTGAAAAACAAAGCCCAAATGATCCCGGCGAAACGCTGACAGCTGGCTGTCCTTGATTTGCTCCATATTTCTCCCGTTTAAAATGACCTCACCGGAGGTCGGCTTGAGCAGGGACGCAATGATATTGAGCAGAGTGCTTTTTCCAGAGCCCGACTCGCCCATAATGGCAACAAATTCTCCCGCCTCCACCTGAAAGCTAATATTGCGCAGCGCTTCGCATTTATTCAAATTAAACCTTGTCGTATATACCTTTCTTAATTCTCGAACCTCTAATATTTTCATAAGCTCCTCCATTGATTCTCATTTATTGTTTTCCTTTTCTTTCGGCAGTACCAAAGCTCCGCCCGAAAATTATGCCGTCATGCGCAGCTCCTGCGGCTTCCTTGCCATGACTTTCTTCCCCGCCGAAGCCTTGCTTTGCTGTCTGAAAATATTATATCCGATCCTTGCCGTTTCGTCCTTTATATAAGCTTACAAAAAGCCGCCTTATGCTTACAAAATGGTAAGCTTGCCTGTAAGCATTTCCTTTTAATAGTCCTGCAAATATTTTTCTGGAAATTTCAAAAATACTTTCGTGCCTTTTCCTTGCTCCGATTCCAGCCGAATTTCATGTCCCAAATTCCGCATCACCCTAGCCGACAAATAAAGCCCCATTCCGCTGGCGTCCTTTTGCCATCTGCCGTTTCCACCAGTAAAGCCTCGACTAAAAAGTCTAGGAATATCCTCGGCTCGAATCCCCAGCCCGCTATCGACAATCACCAGCTCCCGACCTTCCAAAAAAATTCGGATCTGTCCTCCCGAAGGCGTATATTTCAGGGCATTCGTCAGTATCTGCCCCAGCACGAAGGACAGCCATTTTTCATCCGTTATCAGGGAAAGCTGAAACTCCGCCAGCTCCAGCCGAATCTTTTGATTGATAAAAAGCAGCGCATATTTTTTCAATTGATTCTTCACAATGCTTTCCAAGGCATATTCCCTTAAATCCAAATCCGCCGACATATCCTCCATGCGAATATATTGCAGCGCTAATTGCGTATAATCCTTGATTTTAAGCAGCTCCGCCTTTGCCTGTGCGACAAGGGAAGACTCCTCTACTGCACGCAAAAGGAGCTCTAAAGCAAAAATCGGCGTTTTGATCTGATGCACCCACATTGTATAATACTCCTGATACGATTTCAATCTGTTCTGCTCCTCCGCCTGCTGCCTGCGCAGCAAGGAATTCTGCTCCTCCAGCAGTTCGTCGCACAATCGGAATATTCTTTGTTCATAAAACCCTTCCCTTTTTTCTATCCATGGAAGCTCCTTCTTGCGGTCGCACAGCATTTTCAAATACCGCCGGCGGAGATAATAGCCGTAAAAGCTGAACAAAAAAGCTGCTCCAAAGAAAAAGAAGTGCAGCAGTAAGATATAACCTGCAACCTCGCTTGATACTCCGCCAAGCCACAATACCATTGCCAGAATCGTCCCCTCCGACAAAAACAGCAGCAGTCCGATACGATAATCAGCCAAATAGTCCTTTAACGCCTCATATTTTCCTTTCATTTTGTTCACGCCTATTTATCCTTCCATTCCTTCCGTTTTTTTTAAACGATAACCAATTCCCTTTTTCGTTTCCACAAGCTCCGGTATTGACTCTCTCTCCAGCTTTTTACGCAGTCTGGTCATGTTGACAGTCAGGGTATTATCATCAATAAACATTTCGCTTTCCCACAGCCGCCGCATGATTTCCTCGCGGCTGACAAAGGCTCCGTCCGCCTCAAACAAGCTTTGCAGGATGCGATATTCATTTTTAGTCAGCTCCACGCTTTTATCTCGATAAGAAAGCTTAGCCTCCGCTAAATTAAGAAGAAATCCGCGATACTCCATAAAGCTGTAATTATCAATGAAATCATAAGTTCGGCGCAGCAAAGCGCTGATCTTCGCTACCAAAACCGAAAGATCGAAGGGCTTGGCAATAAAATCATCCCCGCCTTGATTGATTGCCAGGATAATATTCATATTGTCGGTCTGACCGGAAAGAAAAATAATCGGAACCTTCGATATTTTTCGGATTTCCTCACACCAGTAATAGCCGTTGTAATAAGGCAATCCGATATCCAGCAGCACCAGCTGCGGCGCTTCCCTGCAAAATTCGCTTAAAACCGCCGTATAATCCTCCGCCCGCACCACCTCGTAATTCCAGCTTCGCAAAAAAGCTGTCAGCTGATCGGCAATCACCGGATCATCCTCCACCAGCATTATTTTATACATAATCATTCTCCTTGAAAATCTTGCCCTTTGTTCACATGCTTTGCTCCGGCCTGCCTTTTGCAGTTTTTTCCTTAGCAAAGCGCTCCGCCTTGGCAGCATACAAAAAACAGGCGCTTATTCTGAGCTTTCTGCCTTGGCATTTTCTCATTTTATCATAAGCGTCTGTTTTCGTAAAGCTGTCGCTCTGTTACTTGCCTCTAAGCACAGCCCTTTACCATCTTATTTTTTCTGCTAATTCCCTTTTTCATTTCTGTCCGTTCCGCTGTCTTACTCGCTTCCCCCCTTTGCCATGCTCCTTGCCTTATGCTGTCTTTTATTTTCCGTTTTCTCGTATTCGCTTGGGCTGTCGCTCTGTTTTGCCTGTTAAGTCATAGAAAAAATGTATTTCAACAGAAATACCTCGCCATTTACTCCTACACGCTTCCGATTCTCCTCCTTTATCCCATTAAATGCAATTTCCTCCCCGCAACCAAAGCCATTGGCCAAGCCTTTTCAGGCATTCGCAGGGCATAGTATCCCTTAATTTAGACGCTGCGAAGCCCTCCGCTCCGTATCGTAGAAAAAGCTATCCCCCTGCTCCGCCTGATACGGCAGGCTCCCCTTGCCTGCTGCCTCCGTAAAATAGCTATACAGCCATTCGCCATTCTTATAAATCTGCCATTCCAGCTGCACCAGCAGATAGCCCTGATGTAAAAACGGCTCCTGATTCACCGAGATTCCGCTCATCCCCTTAAAATTCGTGCCTTTTTCCGTCACATAGCTCTCATTCGGCAGGAAAAACCGCAGATACCAGTTCTGCCTTGACCCATATACCCTGTCCGTCCTTACCTCCGCCGGCTTCTCCAACTGCTCTGCCAAGCCTCTCCCGCTGTACAGCTTTAATCTCTCTCCAATCACCAGTCGGCTGTTATCCCCCAAGGGCACATACCGACTGCCGATCAGCGCCTCCAAATATCCCTGATACCCCAGATTATTTTCTCGCTTCTGCCTCTCCAAAAGCTTTGCCGTATCGTCATAATACCGATTGTCCACCCACAGCGCAAAGTCCTTCAGCCTTGCCTTCTGCGCAATCTCCGTATTGGCGGTATTGATCTGCTTCAACCTTTGGTTTGCATGATAATATACATCTACCTCCGTTTTCTTTCCTTCTTTATCCACAAAGAAGTATCGGGGAATTACCTGAATCGAATCGGCCGCATAAAACAGGTCGCTGTTGGTCGTAATCACCAGATCCACCGGCATCCCTAGAGCAATCCCATCCTGCCGGCCGGCCAGCTTCCCCGTTTGCGGATAGACCGGCATCGCCAGATTTTCATAGCTTCTTCCGTCGGCAATTTGCAGGATTCTGCTTTCCATCACCTTCCCATAAACGGCCGCCTCCACCTCCT
>JBGZBY010000028.1:0-23659 GCA_041844915.1 Eubacteriales bacterium | reverse complement strand
GGAGCAAGTGACAGGGAATACGAGAAAACGGAAAATAAAAGACAGTATAAGGCAAAAGGCGCAGCAAAGGAGGGGGAAAGCGGGTAAGACAGCGGAACGGGCAGAAATGGAAAAGGGAATTAGCGGAAAAGATAAGATGATAAAGGGCTGTACTTGGGAGCAAGTGACAGGGAATACGAGAAAACGGAAAATAAAAGACAGTATAAGGCAAAAGGCGCAGCAAAGGAGGGGGAAAGCGGGTAAGACAGCGGAACGAATAGAAATAAAAAGGAAATCAACGGAAAAAATAGGACAATAAAAGAGTAAAAATAAAAACTGGAAAAGGAGAACAAAATGGATCAGAATATTCAAAAAGCATTATGGTTGGGTGTGGGAATTTTACTTTTTATTGGGATTGTCAGCACAGGACTTAGTCTTTATAACAAGGGCAGAGGAGTGGCGGAGGCCAGCAGTCAGCAATTGGATAAGGTGAGCAAGGATTTGTCGGAATCCAGTTTTGCACCCTACAACAATGCCAAGACCTCGGGAGCGGATGTTATGAGCGCGATAAAGTTATATGCCGACCAAAGCGGTGATTTTATTATCAGCGTTAAAACCAATACCGGAACGACGACATACATCAGTAGTGGAAGCATTTCTTCGGAAAATACGGTGGGAGATTTGGGAAAGAAATCCAGAGGGGAGATTGACAAGCAGATTAAAGCGGCCAATGAAAGCTCAAACAGCGCCTATATCAACCCGACCGGTAACTTTTACGCGCAGCTGATTTATGATAAAAACGAGGTGATAAAGGGTATCACCTTTGAACAGCAATAAAAGGGAAAAAAGAGGACGGCAGGAGCATGAACAAGAGAATCAAGCTGTCATTGCTGGATAGAAAAAAAGGCTTTAAGGCATAAGAAATAAAAATCAAAGAGGGAAAACAACAAAGCCATACGCGCAGGAATTTTTTCCGTCCGGCGATGTTTGCCGGACGGGCGCTGACGGCATGGGAGAAAGGAGCGCTTGGGAGCGGAAATGGAAAAGATTTTTGCCTTATTGGATACAGCCGTTGCCGTGCTGCTGGTGGTGATTGCGTTGTCGGTTCAGCTTCAGGAGAACCATCGGCTGACCGAGCTGCTAAAAAAGACGGAAAGCTCAGCTGGGATCAGCGAAGCAGCGTGCCTGAGAGGGCGCTGCAATGGCTTGGAGCTGGCGGCACATTTCGGTATGCTGACGGAGAAGAGGGAAGAAATCATTATTTTTGCGGAAAAAGAATACAGATACGTCAGCTTTTGTAAGGAGGTGCTGGGGCTGGCGGTGTCGCTGGACAGCAGAAGCTTTACTGCCTCGGCGCAGGTTCAGGAGGCTTTGAAAAAACGGAGCTTTCAAATCTATCAGATCAATGGAAAATGGAGGGTGGAGGAATGATTATCAGTGCGCTGGATCGCTTGCTGGCATTGCTGTTGATCGTGGTGCTGCTGTTTGTGGTGCCAACCTATTATCAATACCAAAGACAGGAGGATATCAATTATCAGCTGGTTTTGCTGGAAACGCAAAAAACGGCCGACCTCATTTGCGAGCTGGGCTACATAGAGGAAAATTCGCTGACCAGGCTGTATGCCTTGCTGGGAGCCACGGGAACGGCTTATCGGGTGACGCTTTCGCATTTGCGCAAGGGGTATGCGGCAAATGACGAGGAATGGCAGGTGTACTATGTAGGAAGCTATAACAACGAGATATATGAGGAAATTAAAGCAAAAGGCAGGTACAAAATGGATTTGGGAGATTTCTTTTATATCAGTGTGGAAAATACAAGCAAAACACCGTTTCAGCAGATGAAGGCGGCTTTAGGCTTCCGCAGCGAAGGAGCGGTGATCGTCAGTCGCAGCGGCGGCTTAATTCGCGCGGAGGGACTGTGATGAATAGCTTAAAAATAGGGATTATCGGGGCGCTGATTCTTTTGCCCTTTTTGTTTATTTCTTTTGTGCAGGTCAGGCAGTATCAGGCTGCTGAAAAAAATGCGGCAATCGTTGAGGATGCGGCGGAAAGAGCTATGCGTGACGGAGTGTTTGCATTAAAAACCTACAGCCCCGCCTTTTATGACGCGCAGGAGCTGCGCCGAATTGAAATCGCCGAGTCGGCGACCAGAGAAATCATCAACCGCAGCTTTGCATATGCCCTAAATGCCCGAACAGAAACGGAGGTGGAGGAAATCAGCCGACAGATTCGCCTGATCGGCTTTGTAGCGCATGATGGCTTGATTTTATACGATCAGCAAAGTGGGGAAAGGCTGGAGCTTCCGTTTTACCAGCTGACGATATCGGGTGATAGCGTATCGTATCAGGGCTTAAGTCTGCCGGAGGAGCAAAGACTGGCGCCGGAGCAGCAACAGCTTCGGGTCGAGCAGGTATTGGAGCAGGTGCTGCAATCCTATGCCAAGGATGGAGAGCTGATGCTGCCGGAGCATAGCTCGGCGCTGTTTGGCAGAGATTATTCCGAGGTAGGGGTTTTTATGCTGATTCAAGGAGATCCGTTGCGCGTCGGGCAGGAAAGAAGCTATTTTAAGCTGGGCAAAGCGGCGCTGTCCGAACGCAGGGAATAATGAGGCGGCAAGCTAGGTAGAGGGCAGCGGGCTAGCAAGCAAAATTTTTCTGGACAAAAAATGGACGCCAAAGATATTAAGAAATTGGTGGAATCGGAGCGACGATATAAAAAATGTAGAGGAAGCAGGATTTTTATGTAAAAAGCGGGAAGCAACGGAATTAAGGCATAAATAGAATCGGGAAAGCCTATGCAGAAAGAGCGGGCAAGTGAGCAGGGAGAATGCAGAGGAAGAAGCCGATATTTTATTTGCTGCGGATACTCTGGAAAAAATCGCTGGAAAAAGCGGAAAAAATACTGGATTTTTTCTAAAAATATCTTATAATAGGTATAGTGTCGTTACCGATCAATTAGCTTAGAGCTTGGTTTTTGTATTGCCCCTAAGAAATGCTTTGGCGAAGGCCTTTGAATTGGACAGCTACAAGAATTGAGCCCCAAGAAAGAAGGAGAAAACATGAAAAAATATGAAACGATTAAGGCTCTGATTGATTCGGGAGTGGTAGCGGTGATTCGCGCCAACTCCAAGGACGAAGGCAAGAAGATTATTGAAGCCATTAAAAAAGGTGGAATCAAGGCACTGGAGATCACGATGACGGTGCCGGGCGCTGTAGATATCATTAAAGAATTGACGGCCGAATATGCGAAGGAGGATGTAGTCATTGGCGCGGGAACGGTGCTGGACGCGGAAACAGCCAGAGCCTGTATCTTGGCGGGAGCAAAATATGTAGTCAGCCCCTGCTTTGACGAAGCATCGGCAAAGCTGTGCAATCGCTATGCTATTCCGTATTTTCCCGGCGTAATGACGCCGAAGGAGGCGGTAATTGCCTTGGAATACGGCGCGGAAATCTTAAAGGTATTTCCGGGCAACGCATTTGGACCGAGCATTATCAGTGCGTTTCGCGGACCCCTGCCGCAGGGCAACTTTATGCCGACCGGCGGTGTGTCCTTAGACAATGTCGATCAATGGATTAAAAACGGCGCGGTAGCGGTAGGAATTGGCGGAGAGCTGACCAAGGGAGCCAAGACCGGAGATTTTGAGGCAGTAACGGCTACAGCAAAGGCGTTTGTCGACGCGGTAAGGGCTGCCAGAGGAAAATAAAGCTGCGGCAAAAATCTGCTTTGGCAGAATGACCCGAAAGCCTTGGAAGCAAGGGGAAGCTGTGCGAAAAGGGAGGGCTTTCTGCTATGCGAAAAAAGCCTGAGAAGGCAAGGCGATATTGGGCTGGCAGGAAATAAGGACAAAAATAAGAAGACATTAACCATATTTCTGTAAAGGCGAGAGCCTTGCCGCATTTAAACGGCAGGCAAGCGCTACGCAGAGAAAGAGAGCATTTGTTAGAGGAGAATTTGTTATGAGCAAAAAAGTAGTTACTTTGGGAGAGATTATGCTGCGGCTGTCACCGGCAGATCATTTGCGCTTTGTTCAGGCCAATCAGTTTGATGTGGTATATGGCGGCGGAGAAGCCAATGTTTGTACTTCTTTGGCAAATTATGGGCTGGATGCGTATTTTGTATCCAAGGTACCAAGCCATGCCATCGGCCAATGCGCCGTCAATGAGCTGCGCCGCTATGGAGTGCATACCGATTATGTGGCAAGGGGCGGCAAGCGCTTGGGAATTTATTATTTAGAGCATGGCGCGTCTATGCGGGCGTCGCAGGTTATTTATGACCGGGCGGATTCGTCGATCGCCGAGGCGACGGTTGAGGATTTTGATTTTGACGCTATTTTTAAGGATGCGGATTGGTTCCACTTTTCGGGAATCACGCCAGCGATCAGCAAAAGCGCGGCAGCGGTTACGGAGGCGGCGCTGAAAGCGGCAAAAAAAGCGGGAGTTACTGTGTCGGTGGATTTGAACTATCGCAAAAAATTATGGACTCCGGCCGAGGCGCAGGCAGTGATGACCAAATTGATGGAATACGTTGACGTCTGCATAGGAAATGAAGAAGATGCGGAAAAGGTGCTGGGCTTTAAGCCGGAGGGAACAGATGTGACCAAGGGCGAGTTGGATTTATCCGGCTATCACAGCATTTTTAAGCAGATGCAGGAACGGTTTGGCTTTAAATATGTGGTTACGACCTTGAGAGAAAGTCATTCGGCCTCGGATAACGGCTGGTCGGCTCTTATTTATGACGGCAAGGAATTTTATCATTCCAAGCATTATGATATTCGTATCGTCGATCGGGTCGGAGGCGGAGATTCCTTCTCGGCAGGGTTGATTTATGGGCTTTTGATGAAGGACTGCTTCAAGGAGGCTTTGGAATTTGCAGTTGGGGCTTCGGCGCTTAAGCACACGATTTTCGGCGACTTCAATTTGGTAACCAAGGAAGAAGTGGAAAATTTGATTAAGGGCGACGCTTCTGGTAGAGTTCAAAGATAGAGAGCTTAGAAATTGGAGAGCCGCGCGAGTTAGAAAAGCGAGCGATTATGCGAAGGATTTGCATTTTTTGCCACAGCGATTCGGAAAGCAGCTTCATGGAGGGATTTGAAGATTTGTTAAAAAATAAGAAGCGCTGGTAAAAACTCGAAACCGCGCGGCTTTGCAAATAAGCTGGCGGGAAAACACAAAACCGTAAGCGAAAATAAGCGAAAAAATGTGGGAGCGACGGCGTAAAGGCTTTCAAAGCAGCCAAGAGGAACAAACCATGCGGGCGGATACAAAAACGGCGAAAACGGGAGGGCGATTATGATTTATTTTGCGCATCGGGGATTATCGGAGCATGCGCCGGAAAATACGATGGCAGCCTTTTGGGCGGCGGTCAAGGCGGGAGCAGAGGCGATTGAGCTGGATGTTCAGCGGACAAAGGACGGCAGGATTGTTGTGCTGCATGATTTTTACTTGGGCAGAACCAATAACGGTCAAGGACTGCTGAAGGAGCGTACTTATGAGGAACTGAGCAGATTGGATGCCGGAAGCTGGTTTTCCGAGCGTTTTGCCGGAGAAAAGCTGCCGCTTTTGGAGGAGGTTTTGCAAGCGCTTCCGCCGGAGCTGCTGATTAATATTGAGCTAAAAAAGCTGGCGATAGAGCCGGCCGGTGATTTTGCCGCCGAGGTGGTGGAGCTCCTTCGGCGCTATCCCAGACCGGTGCTGATTTCCTCTTTTGACCATTATTTGCTGAAGGAGGTTCAAAGGCTGGATGATACGCTTCCGCTGGGCTTGCTTTATGGCTCCGGCTTGATTGATGTTTTTGCCTATGCGGAGCAAAACAGCTTAAAAATAGCGGCAATCCATCCGGCGATTGAGTATGTTTCGCCGGAACTGATAACAAGGGCGCATCAGCGTGGGATTAAGGTAAATGTCTACACGGTTCGCAGAAAGGAAGAAGCGGAGCTGTTAAAGGCCTGCGGTGCCGACGGTATTTTTGTGAATACCTTTGATATTTTGGATGCAGCGCGAGGCATGCAGCAAGGAGAATGAGCAAAGGAGCAGTTTTTTTGACAGCTTGAGCTTCAGGTTGCGGCTTAAAAGAGCGATATGTTTTTGGCCAATTGCGGCGGTAAAATGTGCCTGAAAAAGACATAAAATTCTTTATAAAAGCTATTATCAAAAGAGATATTGTGTGGTATACTAAGAGAAAGGCTTCTGTTTTTAGGGCTGATGAAATACGTTTGAAGCGGAAAAAGAAGGAATCATTTTTCGGCAGCGGATACTTTGCGCAAAACGAAAAAGGCTCAAGGAATAGGGGAAGCTGTGTTGAGATTGCTTGAAAGGAGAAGATGATGTATCCGTTAAAGTTTGAAAAGGTCTTTAAGAAAAAAATTTGGGGCGGGCAGAAGTTTGCGACAGAGCTGAATATTGAGTTGCCGGATCAGGATAAATATGGAGAAAGCTGGGAGCTTTGTTCCAGAGCCAGCGGTGTCAGCCGAATCACGAACGGATTGCTGAGCGGAAAAACCTTAGAGGACGTATATCAGGAATATGGCAGCGAGTTGGTCGGAGAAGAGGTCTTTTCCGAATTTCCCGATAAATTTCCTTTGCTGGTAAAATATCTGGATATTGAAGGACTTCTTTCCATTCGGGTGCATCCAGATGATAAATATGCCTTAGAGCATGAAAAGGATTATGGGAAATCCAAATCATGGTATGTGCTGGAGGCATCGAAGGATGCCAAGGTAATCATGGGCTTGGCGGACGGCGTCGGTAAGGAGGAGTTTTTAAGGAGAGCCGAAGCAAAGGATTTTGAAGGGCTTTTCCGTATCCTTCCAGTGAAGAAGGGCGACTTTATAGATATTGAGCCGGGAACGGTTTATTCCAGCTATGAGGGTTCTTTGCTGGTTTGCGAGATTCAGCAGAATTCGGAAACAAAGTATCGAATCTATGATTATGAAAGAGATCGAAACGGCAATCCCAAGGAGATTCATTTGGACAAGGCTGCCGAGATTATTCGCTATAATCAAAAGCCGATGATATCTTCTGTCGACAGCAGGGAAACACTGGAATTTGAAGGGGTTAAGATTCAGGAACTGGTGCGCCACAAAAATTACAATGTCGATCATATGATTATTGAAAAAGAGCTTTTGGCGGAGGCATATAAGAATTTTAAGGTATTGACGATTATCAACGGCAGCGGTGTTATGTATGCCGGTAACGAGGGATATGAGCTGAAAAAGGGAGATACCTACTTTATTCCGGCTAAGGTCAGAGTCGGGATTGAAGGGAATGTCGAGCTGCTGAAGTCATATTTATAGAAATGTAGCGGTCTGTGTATAAGCCGGTGGCCGCTATGGCCTGAACGGGAAGGCGACAGAAAAAAATAGAGCGAAGAAAGCGCATAATGAAAGGATTGCATTATCCCTACATTATGTGCTTTTTTGCTGTGCGACATTTTGCACGCTGCTTTCCTCTTTGAACAAGGATATATTTTCTTGCAATTTTTCGTTCTTTTCTATTTTTCCTCGAATTCCTTGATAAAAAAGGATTAAAAACAATAGCTTTGTTCAAAGCTGAAATGAAGCGCTTTTCTTGTTCTTGATTTGCTTCGCTTACACTAATTTTAAAATTTAAAATCAAAATAGAAGTTAGTTTTAATTTTTTTTGTAAATTATCGGTAAATAAAAGAGTTTTAGTTCCCTTGACAAATAAAAAAAGAAGTGATAATATATAAATGATACATAAAACGTTCATAAAAAAATATTAACGAACGAAAGGAAAAGGTAATGTAAGGCTTTAAGAAAGGAGAAGAATCATGGATACCCAGCAACTATTAGATCTATTATTGAAGCAGATTTTTGGACAGCCCTTTGTCCTGATTGGCATTATTGTGCTGATTGGTCATTTGGCAATGAATCAAGGTATGTCAAAGGCCTTGACAGGTGCAATCAAGGCGGCGGTAGGCGTTATTGTTATGGGTATGGGAGCAGGAGCGCTGATCGGCAATTTCAATAAGCTGATTACAGCTATCCAGACCTCGACAGGAATTACGGGAGCAGGTTTGAATACATATCCGACAATGATGGCGGGATATGAAAAAATGGACAGCGTTTTGGGCGCAGGCAGCGGAGTTACCTGGGGAATTTATACATTATTGGTTGCCTTTGTTATGAATCTGGTTTTAGTGGCTTTGAGAAAATGGACGAAAATACGCGCGGTATATTTGACCGGCAATGTTATGATCGTGCAGACGGGCATTACTACTTATTTGGTATGGAACTTTTTAGGAACAGGAATGCTTGGCACCGTTTTGATTTCGGGTGTCATTATGGCTCTGTATTGGGGTATTTTTGCGACCTTATTGATTAAGCCGACCAATTTAATTACCGGCGCGGATTTTACGGTAGCGCATCAGCAGATGTTCGTCAGCTTTTTGGCATATAAGCTTGCGCCGAAGCTGGGCAAGCCGGAGGACGATATTGAAAAGAAGCAGATGCCGAATTATTTGAATATTTTGCAGGACAATGTTATTGCGACAGCGCTTGTTATGTTTGTTTCCGTGCTGATCATATTCTTTGTGATTGGCGGAGCCAATATTGATTGGCTCAGGGGAGCGGAGGGACTGAATCAGAAGGGCTTGACGAATAATATTGTCTTTTTATTTTGGATTGCAATTACTCTGACCGCCAATATTTTTGTGCTGCTTGCCGGAGTAAGAATGTTTGTTGGTGAGATTATGCTGTCCTTTAAAGGAATTTCAGAAAAGCTGCTGCCCGGAGCCGTAGCAGGCGTGGACTGTGCGGCGACCTTCGCCTTCGCCCCCAAATCTGTAGTCTTGGGCTTGATGTTCGGCACTCTGGGGCAGGTCTTGGGTCTGGCCGGACTGCTTTTGTTCCGTTCGCCGATCTTTTTGATTCCCGGCTTTATTCCTTTGTTTTTTGACAATGCGACGATTGCCATTTTTGCCAATAAATTTGGCGGCTGGAAGGCGGCGGCAAAGATATGCACAATCAACGGCTTCATTCAAATTATGGGCTCGATGCTGGTTATCTCCATGACTGGCCTGTCGTGGTGGCAGGGCAGCGCGGACTACGCGACAATCTGGGTAGCTATAGTTGCTATCTTAAGGGCAATTGGCTCGTTTTTGGGTATTCCGGTGGGAGCTTAAGCCGGAATGCGCTTGCCTATAGCTATATGCGGCAGCGATATAAAAGAAGGGAAAAGCAAGGAGACAGGAAAAGCTATCGGAAAAGCAGGGAAACAGCGAGGGGAAGTAATCGCAAGGGATGGCCGGCATTCTCTCTGGGCAGGGGAACTGTTTTCGGGGAAATGAACGGCAGTAAAAATAATAAGGTGGAAAGGAGTAATAAGGTATGCATGAAAACAATTTAATTAACAAAAAGCTGGTGGTACAGCCGGTGTTCATCAGCCTGATGCACAAAAAGGAATTTATGGGCCCATGCCGCTATGGCTGCGGAGAGGAATTGAGCTATGCCTATGATCAGAAGCTGGCCGAAAAGGATTTGGCGATTTTTAATGAGGATATCCGAAAATACCTTGATCTGCGCTATCTGGAGCTATTGGACACCAAATTTATCGAATGGCATGAGGATTTTGCGGTACCCAAGGAAGCGGTGGACGCCGCAACAGCAAGAAACAGTGAGGTCGATGTTTATTTGATTTCCGGAACTCGTTTAATTTCCTATGTTTCGACCATTCTTGCCAAAAAAACTGGTAAGCCTTTGGCGTTTTGTCCTTTGTCAACCAGCCCTTATTCCAGACTGGGAGGAATTGATGCAACGGCGCATATGAAGGCGCTGGGCTTTAAGGAGATGTACAATGCTTTGACCTATGAGGATTTGGATCGAACGCTCCGTATTTTAAAGGTGCGCAAGGCGCTGCGGGAAACCAAGCTGCTCTATGCCTTGAGAAATAATGTGCTTTCCTTTGGCTGCGTCAGCTCCTTTATCAACCTACAAGACATTACCAATCGCTTCGGCATGGAGATTCTGCATTTTAACGGTCTGGAATTTTTTAAGATCATGGATGAATTTACGGAGGAGGATGAGGAATTCGCCAGAAAATATGCGGAAAATTTAGTGCTAAAGGCAAACGGCATTCATATGCCCGCTGAAAATATCATTAAAGACGTGCGCTTTTACACGGCGGTCAATAAGGTGCTGAAGCAGTACGAATGCAATGCCTTTACGATTCCCTGCTTTGAGATGTGCGCAACCCTTGAATTGAATAAGCGGCACTTGACCTTCTGCTTGACCAATTCGCTTTTAAAGGATGAGGGTATTCCGTCAGCCTGCGCGGCAGATGTGGGCTCGGTGGTATCGCTGGCGATTCTGATGAATCTGACCAGAAAAGCGCCGCATATGGGAAATTGCATGGTCAGGGTCAATGATTTGGAAAATAATACCATGCGCATTCTGCATGATGTCTGCTGCTCCAAGATGAAGGGCTATGACGAGCCAGAACTGCCGATTGACTATGTCAGCTTTACCAAAGGCAATTGGGGAGCGACGATGCGTTATGACTTTGCCAAGGACAGGGGCGATATCATTACCATGATTAATATGAGTCCGCGAATGGACAAGATGATGATTGCGCAGGGTACGATTGTAGGCTGTGATGATTTCCTGACACAGGAATGCCGCCATGCGGTGGTATTTAAGGTTAAGGATGCCAGAGATTTCCACAAGAAGGAGGAGGATTTCGGCCATCACTATGCATGGGTTTATGGCGATTATCAGCAGGAGCTGATAGAATTCGCCGAGCTGATGGGAATAGAAACCGTACTTGCATAAGGATGCCAATCGGTCGGGCGGCGTTTGCTGCCTGACCGATGATAAAAGAGCAGAGGTGCAGGAGAAAACAGAAAGCGCCAAGCCCTGTGCCGCCTGAGAAGGCGAAAAGGGCTGCCGCCAGCGAAGCCGGAAATAGGGGAATTAAGCAGAAAAACGGAATAGAGTATTTAAGAGAGGATGAAAGGAGCTGCTATGATCAAGATATTATGTGTTTGCGGAAATGGAATGGGAACCAGTATGATTCTCAAGCTGAATATCAAGAAAATATGCGATACTCATAAAATAAATGCCGATGTGGAGTCCTGTGCCTTTGGGGAGGCGCTGTCATATCTGCCGACCTCTGATTTGGTGCTGACCTCACCGGAATGGGCGGGCATGCTGCCACCTCATAACGCCGTCGTTGCGCATACCAAAAATCTGATTGATCAAAGGGTGGTAGAGGAAACACTACTGAATGCGATTCGGGAGCAATTTCCTCAAGAATTAAAGTAAAAAATCCAAGTGCTTCTCTGAGAGGAAAAAAGGAGCCGCCGCAGAAATCGGAATCTTTGCCGGAATATCGCTTTCAGAACAGAAACTGAAATCAATATTTTAGGCAAAACGGCTGCGTCAGCTCCTTCTTTATCAAGAAGGGTCTTGAGCCTTGGGAAACCGGACGGTGCTTTGCAGCAGCGTTCTGGCGCGGAAAAAAGGAGAGAGGCGAAATGAGCCGAATTTAGGAGGAAGGAATATTTATGCAGGATATTGAGCAGATCCGAAGGGATTTTATCTTTTTGCAAGGGGGGCCGGAAGGCGGCAAAGCGGTGTTTTTGGATAATGCTGCTACAACCCTAAAGCCAAAGGTCGTTCGGGAGGCGGTTTGTGATTATTATGACAATTATAGCGCCAATGCCTTGCGCGGAGATTATGAGCGAAGCCATGCGGTGGATAAAAAGCTGGCGGAAACGCGGCAAAAAATCGCCGAGTTTATCGGCGCTGAACAGCCCGAGCGAATCGTTTATACAGCCGGAGCAACGGCAGCCCTGAATTTGGCGGCATTCGGCTATGGGAAAAGGCATTTGAAGGCCGGAGATATTATTCTGACAACAGCGGCCGAGCATTCCTCCTGCCTGCTCCCTTGGCTTAGGCTCGCTGGAGAAACGGGAGCGGTTGTCAAGGAGATTCCTTTGGCCGAGGATGGGAGTCTTACTCTTTCGGCAGTCCGGCAATGTCTGGGCCCGCAGGTAAAATTTTTAGTTCTGGCACATGTCGGCAATGTGCTGGGAGATATTCGTCCGATTCGGGAAATCTGTGAGCTGGCGCATCGCTATGAGAGCGTTGTAATTGTCGATGCGGCACAAAGCGCTCCCTGCCTGCCAATTAATGTGCGGGAGATGGATTGCGATTTTCTGGCGTTTTCTGCGCATAAGCTGTGTGGACCGAGTGGAATCGGTATATTGTACGGAAAAACGGAGCTGCTGAAAAAAACGGAGCCTTTGCTTTGGGGCGGCGGCTCTAATGTTTCCTATAGCTGGGACGGAGAAATACAGCTAAAAAAAGCGCCTTATAAGCTGGAAAGCGGAACTCTTAATTTGGAAGGCATTTGGGGAATGGCAGCGGCGATTGATTACTTAAGAACGATCGGGATGGAGGAGATTCACAGCTATGTGCTGAAGCTGCGAGAATATGCCGCGGCGGCTTTGGCGGAGATGGAGCATATTCGGCTTTACAATCGCAGGTCGGCTTCGGGCATTATCGCCTTTAATGTCAAGGCAATTTTTGCCGAAGATGTTGCGGGATATTTTAATTCGCTGGGAATTTGCGTTCGGACAGGCGAGCATTGCGCCAAGCTGCTGCCGCCTAAGCTGAACGCCTTGTCTACTATTCGGGCAAGCATTTATTTTTACAATAACAAAGAGGATATTGATACCTTTCTGGCCGCTTGTCGCGATGCCACCAAGGAAAATTGCTATCGCCGGATATTTGCAAAAAAGACATGAGCTGATCAGCCCCAAAAATTGGAACGCCGCAGCTTTGCCGGAGCTGCAATCAGCAGGGAAGTGTCAAGAAGCGCTCCAAAGCGCCGTTTTACCTTGCAGACATGGCGCAGGAGATAAGCGGAAGGGGCTATTGCCTTTCCGGCGAGGAAGGAAATGTGACCTGATCAGCCAAAAGAATCTGAACACCGCAGCTCCGGATTTTTTCCAGCTCCGCTAAATCGGCGGAGGAATCGGTGATCAGGACATCAATATCCGTAATTGCGGCACTGGTAAAGCAGAAAGCTTTGCCGATTTTGCTGCCGTCGGCGGCGATGATTTTTTTACCGTGACAGCGGCGCAATGCCTCTTGATTGATGATAGCCTCGGAATACGCTGAAGTTGTAATGCCGTTGGCGTTGCTGATTCCGTTGACGCCTAGGATGCAGGCTGTCGGACAGATCCGGCGGATTAGATTGATCGCGAGTTCGCCGGTATAGGAGCGATTTCTTCTGTTGTATTCACCGCCGGTGGAGAAAAACTCAGCCTTGCCGTTAGCCAGCGCAAAGCAGGCCATTGCATTATTGGTGACGATTGTGATATTCATATGCTTGATACAGTGAATGATTTCAAGCGTAGTTGTACCGCCGTTTAAAAATACCACATCTCTGTTTTTTAAAAATTGCGGGATTAATCGGGCAATTTGCTGTTTTTGCAATTGATTCATGCTGCCCTTGCATTCAAAAATGGGAACCTCCTTCGTATTGCTTGAGTCAAGTCTTGCTCCACCGTGAAATCTTTGAATATAGCCTCGGCTTTCCAGAATTTCCAAATCTCGACGAAGGGTCAGCTCCGACACCTGGAGTATTTTGCTGGCATCAGCGGTTTGAATGGAATTTTGCAGATAGAGCATTTCCAAAATTCGCTGATGTCTTTTTTGAACCTCGCTTCTGCTTTGCTTCATAAATAAACTCCTTTTTGATGGTTTGCCGTATTTGCCGGAATGCCAGCGGACTGACAATACAGGCAAATGCAGCAGACTATGTTGATAATAGGCGTTTGCCTTTTGTATTGACAATAATACTGATATATAGGAAATTTGAGTATATTATTTTTATTATCTGCTTTTCGGAGAGAAGGCTATGCCGGGCTTTCCGGGAGGCTGACGAATGCCTCTTTATGAAGAAATAGTATCATAATTTGCCTTAAAATACAAGCCGCGCCAAAGGAAAAGACAGAGCCGCCTGTGCGTGGAGGGGAAATCCCCTTCGGCACTTGACGGATTCCGGTGATAAAGCTATAATAAAGATACTCAAGGATTCGCTGTTCTTTTTGACGATCGGGCAGGCGGGGCGTATTCTCGGCTGCTTGCGACCTTGTCCTTAAGGGCGAAAGGGAAGGCGATAGAACCAGAATACCAAATAGGAAGATATGCACCGTTTGCGGTAAGACAGCATATCAAAAGAAAGGACGGAAATGGCAGAAAACTATCTACAAAAATTGTTTGCGGACAGGCTAGGCGGCGAAAAATTTGGCAAAAGAGAGAGCAAGGATCGCATGGAGCAGGCAAAAAGGGAATATTTGGAAGGCTCCGGCAAGGATTTGATTGATCTTGGCACCGATGAGCCGGATTCAATGGCGGATTTTGATGTGCTCGGCAGCCTTTCCTATGAAGCGGGACAATGGAGGAACAGAGAACGCGCCGGAAACGGCATTCCTGAATTTTGCGAAGCGGCGGCGGCTTATTTGCAGAGAGAGTTTAAGGTGGAGGGGCTGAACCCGCAGACTGAGATCAATCATGCTATGGGAACGCAATCGGCGCTGAGTCAGCTGGCGCAAGCCTTTATCAATTCGGGAGATATTCTTTTAAACGCCGATTTGCGGGAAAATTCTCTGGCGGTGATGACGAAATGGCTAGGCGGCGAGGTATATACGCTGCCGCTGCTGCCGGAAAATAAATTTTTGCCGGAGCTAGAAAGCGTACCGGAAGCGGTTTTGCAAAGAGCAAAGCTTCTTTACATCAGTTATCCGAACGATCCGACCGGAGCAACGGCGAGCAAAGCCTTTTTTAAAAAGGTCGTTAAATTTGCCAAGGAGCATCAGCTGGCGGTTGTGCATGACGCTGGTCAAGCGGCGCTGGCCTATGGAGAAGGCGATACACTGAGCTTTTTGACAATTCCGGGAGCAAAGCAGGTTGGAGTGGAGATTCATTCGCTGTCAAAGGCTTTTAATATGACGGGTTGGCGACTGGCGTTTGTCGCGGGGAATGCCAGACTGGTACAGGCCTTTGCTGCTGCCAAGGCAGTCAATGATGCTGGACAGTTTAAGGCAATTCAGCGGGCAGGTATTACGGCGCTTTATAAGCCGGAGATCACGGCAGTTACAAAAGCTAAATATGAACGACGCTTACGGGCTTTAGCAGAGGTTTTCGCCGAGCTGGGCTTTGCTGCGGAGGCTCCCAAAGCGACCTATTTCCTCTATTTGAAAGCGCCGAAGGGCACGAAAGACGGTGTGAAATTTAAAAAAGCAGCAGATTTTGCCGAGTATTTGCTAAAGAAAACGGGAATTCGAGTTGCCGCCTACGATCAGGCAGGAGCATTCGTGCGGGTATCGGCGGCCTTTCCGGCATTGGAGGCGGAGGAAGGTAGAGTTTATGAGGAGCTAAGACAACGCTGTCAGGGACTTGGGCTGGTATTTTAATTTATTGTGGGCAAAAGGGTCGGCTTTATGAGAAAAACCAGTTTTTGAGAAAGGGATGAAGCATGAACAACTATCAAGATAATAATTTTTCACAGGAACCGAATCCGCAGAATTATAGCTATGAGCAGGGTTCGGATTATTCGATGGGGCAGCCGGTGCAGCCGAATTATCAGCAGTCCTATTCGGGAGCTTATCAGGGAAGCCATCAGGAGCAGCATTATCAGCAGTCTGCACCGCCCTATTCCGGCGGGAATTATGCTCCTGCCGGTATGCCATACGATCCTTATGCCAAACGTTTGCCGGAGGAGGTTTCCGTATGGAAATACTTGGGAATGATGTGGGTAATGCTGATACCCATTGTCGGCTTTGTGCTGATGATTATGTGGGCGTTTTCTGATGAAGCCATCAATCGGCGCAATTATGCTAGAGCGGTGCTGCTCAATATGCTGATCGGCGTAGTGCTGAGCTTTTTTCTTGGAGGCATTATCATAGCAAGTATAGTGCAAGTATTCAACAGGCTGCCGCAGTATATCAATTAAAATGAAGCGGAAAGAAAATGAGCAAAGCGGCTCTGACAAGGCAATCGGCTTGCGACGAGGAGAAAATAGTCTAAAAAAAGGAGTCGCTTTCTTTTGCTGGTTTATTATTGGATTTTTTTTGCTGGCGGGTTTGCTGATTCTTGGCACCAACGCGTATATGATATGGAGTACCAATCGCTATATTTTAAATAAAAATCAGGTTGCGGCGGAAGCGAAAAAAAGGGGCTTTGATCATATCATTATTTTGGGGGCGGGAGTCCGTCCTGACGGAGAGCCGTCGCGTATGCTTCAGGAGAGAATTGATCAGGGAGTGGAGGCTTATCAAATTTTAACGAATACGCCGATTTTGATGAGCGGGGATAGTGCCGATATTTATTACAAGGAAACCGTAGTAATGGCAAAAGCCGCTGAAAATGCCGGTGTGCCTGCAAAGGATATTTTGCAGGATCCCTATGGAATTTCGACCTATGACAGTATGTGGCGCTTAAAAGAGCTTTATCAGGGCAAAAAGGTGCTGATTGTCACGCAGGGCTATCACTTAAGCCGCTCGATTTTTTTGGCGAGAACCTTTGGGATGGAGGCTTATGGAATGGATGCGCAGAGAGTACGATTTTCCGGACAGATCTATCGGGATTTACGGGAGGTTGTTGCTAGGACGAAGGATTTCTTTTTGGGATTTCTTTATCCGGACGCTGAATATACGGGGCTGGAGTAACGCCGCGTTTTCAAGGCGCCGGAATTTTCCGGAAAGGAGGAAGCTGCGATGCCGGAATCGTTTATGGTACGTGGGCCGCTTCGGGTACAAAAAGCGGCGGAGCATCCAAAAATTAACTATCAGCAGGAACGAGAACGCTCGAAAAAGGAGCAGGCGCATGCAGAAAAAAGCCCTTTTCATAAGCTGATGCAGGAGGACAGGCCAAAAAGTCAGCCTCTGATTACGGCAGAAAAGATCTGGGAAAGAATCCTGCCGACTTGCAGGCGCTATATCATTGATTATGAAGGGATTGTAGGCCTGCGCTGGCGAAACTACCCGATTGATATCTTTTTTCGGAAGGGAACGCTGCTTCAGGAAATACAGGAGCCTTCTTATTTGGGGCTGGAAGATGTTCATGACGCTTCCCCGGTTTGGCAAGCCATGCTTCGGCGCTGTCGGGGCAATGCGGTGCTTATTCATCCCCGACAGTGGGAAAAAATGAATCGGGATTTGGAGTATGCCGTGATGCTGGCGGCTGAAACAAGAAGCATTTTGGCAAGGCAATATGCAGAGAATGAGGCATATCCTCATCAGCGCTGTATAGGCTGTGTGGTGGGTATTGATGAAACAGGGCTGGCAGTGCGTTTATTTTCTGTCGGTGAAAATTATAAAAGAGAAATGATGCCGGTGGAAAAGCTTCTTTCTCTGCGGTCATCTAGGGCAAAGCGGAGCGATGAGGAATTGAAGCGGGCTTTTCTGGAAAAGCTGCGGCAGCAGAAGCAGACGCTGGAAAAATATCGCTACGATACGGCAATGACACGCCGATTAAAGACGAGTTCGGCGCTTTTTGACAAGCCGCCGGCACAGAAAGAAGCGGCCGGCAGGATAAAGGCGCTTCAGGAGAATGAAGCGGCGATTTCGCTGATGGAGCTGCTAAACGGAAAGCTATAAAGCAAAAGGTCGGCCTAGAGAAGAGGATACAGCTTGGCGGCGAGGTTGGCCGAGTTTTCTAAAAATAAGAAGATATCAGAGAAGGCTGTGGAAGAATAAGAATTTCATAGAGAGAAAGCCGACGGTAAGGTATGACAGGAGGTGCTATTGTGATTCACGAAGCGTCCGAAAATTATTTGGAAGCGATATTAATGCTGCGGGAAAAGCAGGAGCAGGTGCGATCGGTAGATATTTGCAATTTTTTTGGCTTTGCAAAGTCAACCGTCAGCGTGGCTATGAAAAAATTGAAGGAAACGGGGCATATCCGAATTGACCAGAACGGATACATTGCGCTGACAGAGCAGGGAGAGGCGATCGCTGCCAAAATTTATGAAAGGCATGTGCTGATTGCCAAGCTTTTTGTACTGCTGGGAGTCAATGAAAAAACAGCGCTGGAGGATTCTTGCCGGATAGAGCATGATTTAAGCGAAGAAAGCTTTCAAGCCTTAAAGGCCTTGTATTATAAGCTGTCGCCTCGTTTGGGCGGCGTGGCTTTGCCCAAAGCCTCTCAATAGAGTCCGGCGGCTTTGTCCTGTGGTTCAAAGCAAGCGGTCAAAGGCGGCAGGGGCATAAGAATAAAATAGAAACAGGAAGGATTTGCAGCTATCAATGAGTATTTTAACAGTAACGAACTTAAATCACAGCTATGGCGGCCGAGAAATTCTGCAAAATGTCAATTTTCGGCTGCTTAAGGGCGAACATGTCGGCTTGGTCGGACCGAACGGCGAAGGAAAATCTTCCTTTATGAATATCGTGACCGGCAGATTGGAGCCGGATGAGGGCAAAATCGAATGGGCGAAACGGGTGCGGATCGGATATCTGGATCAGCATGCGGCGCTAGCGCCGGATAAAACCGTTCGTGAGATATTGCAGGATGCTTTTGCCTATTTATATGATATGGAGAAGGAAGTAACAGAGCTGTATACCCGTATGGGAGAAGCGTCCGAGGATGAGCTGGCCGCTCTGATGGAAGATGCTGCAGAATTGCAGGATATTTTAGAGCATAATGATTTTTATATGATTGACGCGAAAGTGGAGGATATTGCCAATGGCATGGGGCTTCGCTCAATCGGTCTGGAAACGCTGGTCAGTGAGCTTTCCGGCGGTCAGAGATCAAAAATTTTGCTGGCGAAACTTTTGCTGCAAAAGCCGGATATTTTGATGCTGGATGAGCCGACCAATTACTTAGATGAGGAAAATATCGAATGGCTGCGTCGCTATTTGCAAAATTATGAGAACGCCTTTCTTTTGATTTCTCACGATATTCCCTTTCTCAATTCGGTAATCAATTTGATTTACCATATCGAGAACAAGGAGATGAATCGCTATGTTGGCGACTATGGCGAGTTTGAAAGAATGCGGGAGATCAAGAAAAATCAAATTGAGGCCGCCTACAAAAAGCAGCAGCAGGAAATTGCTGATTTGGAGGATTTTGTCGCCCGCAATAAGGCGAGGGTGGCCACGCGGAACATGGCGATGAGCCGTCAGAAAAAGCTGGATAAAATGGAGCGGATTGAGCTGGTGCGGGAAAAACCGAAGCCGGAATTTTATTTTCGGTCGGCGCCCTCTACCAGTAAGCTGATTTTTGAAACAGAGGGCCTGCTTATTGGCTATGACAGCCCGCTGACCAAGCCGCTGAAGCTCCGGATGGAGCGGGGCGACCGGATTGCCGTTATAGGTCAGAATGGGCTGGGCAAATCTACACTGATTCGGACGATTCTGGGGCAGCTGGCAGCGCTTAGCGGTGAGGTGCGGCATGGGGAAAACCTGAAAATTGGCTACTTTCAGCAGGAGGAGACTGCCGGAAATATGCGCAGCGCCTTTGAAGAAATGTGGGACGAATTCCCGTCATGGCAGCAGTACGAGATTCGCTCGGCGCTTGCCAAATGCGGACTTACGACGGATCATATCGAATCCAAAATCATGGTTTTAAGCGGCGGCGAGCAGGCAAAGGTGCGGCTGTGCAAAATACTGAACAAGGAAACCAATATCCTGGTGCTGGACGAGCCGACCAATCATCTTGACCCAGAAGCCAAGGAGGAATTAAAAAGAGCCTTGCGGGAATACAAGGGCGGTATTTTTCTGGTGTCACATGAAAAGGAGTTTTATCAGGATATTGCCACCGAGATCTGGAATATGGAGGACTTTGCGGCGGCAAGATAAGGTGAGCTGTTTATGCAGAGAAAAGGCCGGACTGCGAAAGAATGGCAAAAATGAAAATCGGATTACTGACAAAGGGAAGGTGCGGCTGGGAAGGCGACCTACGGAAGCCGAGAGCAGTCATGGCATGGAGTTGCAGATAGCAATATAAGAAATGCCGGCAGAGCGGGGAAAAAGCTTTGCGAAGGGGAGTGCATATCGGCAGTCAGCCATAGAGAAGGCGGAAAACAATCAACACAAAATAAAAAGAGCAGAAAGGAAAAGTATATGACAAAGGAATTAAAGATTAAGGGAATGTCCTGCGGACATTGTGTAAAACACGCGACCAATGCCTTACAGGAGGTAGAGGGCGTTATTTCGGTAAAGGTCGATCTGGAAAAGGCCAACGCCATCGTAGAGGTCAGTGAGCAGGTGTCCGACGCGGCTTTGATTGCGGCGATTGACGAGGTTGGCTATGAGGTGACGGAGATTCTATAGAGAAAAAGGAAAATCTGCCTATGTGTTGCGCAGCAGGCCGAGGAAGGGATAAAATTCGAAAAGGAATCGATGCCGGATAGGGCAGCTGTGCAGCGCAGGCTTACAGAGAGAAATGGAGGAGGAAATGAAAGCAATCATTAACGGAAAAGTATATCTTGATTCGCATTTTGCCGAGGGCAAGGTACTTCTTTTCGATGACAGCATAAAACAGATCATGGAGGCTTCGTCTTGGGATGGGAAGGCGGAGCAGGTGATTGACGCGGGCGGAGCCTATGTCGTTCCCGGCTTTGTCGATGTCCATATCCATGGCTTTCGTGGCGCGGATGTGATGGACGGGAAAACGGAATCCTTAGGGATTATGGCAAGAGGCCTGACCGCCAACGGCGTAACTTCTTTTTTGGCAACCACCATGACAATGGATGTACCAATGATTCGCAACGCTTTAGCGGCGGTTAAGGAGTATGTGGAGGATGAAGCTCTTTCGCGACAGGGAGCGGAAATCGTCGGAGTACATTTGGAAGGTCCCTTTATCAATATCAGCAAAAAGGGAGCGCAGCGAGGCGAGGATATTATTCCGGCGGATATTCGGGTGATTGAGGGCTATGAGGAGCTGATTCGAGTGATTACGATTGCGCCGGAAATTAAGGAAAATATGGATTTTATTGAGAAATATTCTGATCGCTTCTGCTTTTCCATCGGCCACACCGATACGGATTATGAAACGGCAAAGGAAGCGATTGCCAAAGGCGCTAAGGGCATGACCCATTTGTTCAATGCGATGACGCCCTTGCAGCATCGTTTTCCCGGAGCAGTGGGAGCGGGCTTGCTGGAGGATATCTATACCGAGCTGATCGCCGATACCATTCATGTGCATAAGGGAATGTTTGAAATGATTTATAAGCTTAAGGGTGTTAACCGACTGATTCTGATTACCGACGCCATGCGGGGCGCGGGAATGGAGGAGGGCAAGTATGATCTGGGCGGCCAGGAGGTTATTATTAAAGACGGGCGCTGCCTGCTGATTGACGGAACCTTAGCTGGAAGCGTGCTTAAGCTCAATGATGCAGTGCGGCATTTTGCGGAAAACACAACAGTGGGATTGGAAAAGGTGATTCCCCTAGCGACTTTGACTCCGGCGACCTACATCGGAGTGCAGGACAGAAAGGGAAGTCTGGAGGTCGGAAAGGATGCGGACATTGTGCTGCTTAGTGATAAATTAAAGGTGCTGAAAACAATTGCCAGAGGAGAAGTGAAATATGAAGCTTAATTACAGAGGAATGACAATTTACATAGAAAAAGATTATGAGGCGATGAGCCGAGCGGCGGCGGAGCTTTTGCTTCAAACCGTTAAGGAGTGTCCGCAGGCAGTTTTGGGACTGGCGACCGGCAGCACGCCGATCGGCATGTATCAGGAGCTGGTCAGAGCCTATCAGCGGGGTGAGGCGGACTTTTCGCAAACTGTCAGCTACAATTTAGATGAGTATTATCCGATCAGCCATGATAGTGATCAAAGCTATCATTATTTTATGAAGGAAAATTTGTTCCGGCACATCAATATTTCTCTGGAAAATACGCATGTGCCAAGCGGCGAGGCGCAGGACGTGGCAAAAGCGGCGGAGGAGTATGATGAGGCTGTTTATGCGCTGGGCGGTGTGGACTTGCAAGTGCTGGGCATCGGCAACAACGGCCATATCGGCTTTAACGAGCCGGCGGAAACCTTTGCCAAGGGAACGGGCTTGGTTGATTTGACAATCAGCACGATTGAAGCCAATTCCAGATTTTTTGAATCTATTGACGATGTACCGAAAAAAGCAGTGTCTATGGGGATTGCGACGATTATGCAGGCAAAGAAAATCATACTTTTAGCCAGCGGCAAAGGCAAGGCGGGAATTATTGCCCAAACGATTTTGGGAGAAATCACGCCGCAGGTTCCGGCGTCCGCTTTGCAACTTCACCGCGATGTAACCTTCTTCTTGGATGAGGAAGCGGCGGGAGAGCTTTTACAGAGCCTTAAAAAATAAAGCGGATTTTGGTGCGCCTTAGTAGTGAAAAGGCTTTTGTTGTAAGAAAAAAGCTGCTGTGATAGAATAAAGGCAGGCCTGCGATGCTTTAGTGTTAGCTGAATTAGTATGTGAGAAGCAAATTTTCAGAGCATTTACAAAAAAGATTCCTGGATGGCTGCTCAATGCATCGGGGTTACGAGGATAGGATACTGGAGAGGATATAGCCGGTATGAAATTTGAAACGACTGCATTGAGCGATTGTAGAGAGTTATTGAAAAAAGAAGCCGAATTATGGGCTTCTTTTTTTGTTTCATTGGCAACAGCCAAAATGAAATAGCTAAACGGTGTTTACTTTTTCTTTAGGTTCTTAGGCTTGTTCAGTGCGGCCAAAATGATTACACAATCATATTGTAAAGGAAGCAGATTTAAATCCTGCAAAGTACTGATTTAAAATCCTATGTTTTATAAAGAACTGTAATTTATTATTATGGCTATATGCTTTAATTACAAGTCTTTTCTCATTTGACTTGGTGTAACGCCATAAGTCTCCTTGAACACTTTTTGAAAATAGCCGTCCCCATAGTAGCCAACGGACTTAGCTATTTCTACAATAGATAACTCGTCATCATAAAGAAATTCAAGAGCCTTAGTCATTCGTACTTTTTTTGTGTACTCGTTTATTGTTGCATTAAAAGAAGACTTAAAACCTGATAACAGCTTTTGTTGATTGATAGCAAAGATTTTGGTAAGTTCGGCAATCGTAAAGTGTGCCGAATAATTATTTTCTATAAATGATTTCACATCATTGAGTATGATTTTATCCTTAGCGGAAAGATGAGCGGTAGATTTTGGTGCTTCTTTATAAATGTAATCATAAAGAAGCGAAAAGACTTCTAATGATTTTCCATGTATATAAAGATTTAAGGCGTTTCCTTCTAGGGTGCAGTCTTTCATACTGTTACAAATGGCGGTTATCCTCGGCATAGAAATCGGTTCAGGATTAAGCACCATGGCTGCTCTCTCAAAGAAATCATCCTCTAACTTTATAGGAAGCGAAGAAAAAAAGTGTTCTCGAAAGGTAAAGCTAATGTTAAGAAGTCGCACATCCGGTTCCACTCTCTTATACCAACAGTAAGTATTGGTATTTACATAGGCATTTAATCCATATTCAAATTCAGATATCTCATCTTTTCTTTGGTAGTATAATGCAGCACCTGCATAATACTGTCCGATTTCAATGATTCGTTCGCTAATATATTCCTTGACTACAAAAGGCGTATAAAGTGTACAATCACTAATTGTTACCATAGATGACGAAGTATCTCCTAGAATAGAAAAACCGCCTTCGCCTTTTTTATCGGACAAGATAAAATCAG
>JBGZBY010000027.1:0-51143 GCA_041844915.1 Eubacteriales bacterium | reverse complement strand
GCTGGGAAGGACAAAGGCTGATTTTGCCGGCATACGGAATTGCGGCGCTGAGCGAATAAAATGAGAGAATAAGGAACTGCTACCCAAAAGCGGATCGAATAAAGGCTCTGGTCAAAGGAACCGGACGGCTTGCATAAAATTCATCAGGCAGCGTTCCTTTGTTAAATTTCACACGAATATTCACAAAGCGTATATTGCTTTCAACGCTATTGGTATAAGTCAGCGACTGCTTCGGAGCTCGCATTTCATGGGATAAAGTCTGGCCATTTGCAGCAGGCATTGAGCACAGCGCTTTTCCGTGCGATATTTTCTCACTGTCCTTGGATTTTCAAATAGGCAATGGGATGGACAATAAAAACAGTTCTCAAAGCCCTAAAAAGCATGGGAGTATTGCCGAGAACTAGAAGGAAAGAAAAGCCCTCAAGGGAATTTATAAAAGCCAGAGCCTGCTTGGAAGGAGAACCAAGTACGAATAATAAAAAAAAGAAGGAATTGTTATTGACAAATAAGGGCAGAGCGATGTAATATGAGTTGTGAAAAAGCAGATGCTTTCCCAATGTTTCAGCACCCTACTGTTTAAAGCTTTTTAAACAGAGGCTTGCATAACTGCCATAGGACAACGGCAGGGGAGCGGTAAAAGCTTGTCTGCTTCTTGGAATAGTATCGTTCAGGGGGTGAAAATGAACAAAGCAAGGATTGCAATTGATGCGATGGGCGGCGATCTGGGGCCGAAGGTAGTAATAGAGGCGGCTGTAGAGGCGCTCAGGGAAAAGGAGTATTTGGATTTGACAGTCTTTGGTGAAGAAGCGGCAATGCAGGCGGCGCTGGCCGGTAAAAGCTATGACGCGGACAGACTGCATTTGGTGGGTACGACTGAGGTGATATCGAACGACGAATCACCGACAGCGGCAATTCGCAGTAAAAAAGATTCTTCGCTGGTCAGAGCGCTGTATTATGTCAAAGAGGGAAAGGCCGACGCGTTTATCTCGGCGGGCAGTACGGGAGCGATCCTGACCGGAGGAACGCTGATTATCGGTAGAATCAAGGGAATCAAACGACCGGCACTGGCAACGTTTTTTCCGACGAAGAAGGAGCCGATTCTGCTGCTGGATATCGGAGCCAATGTAGACTCAAAGCCGGAATACCTTCATCAGTTTGCGCTTTTGGGAAAGGCCTATTATCAGGGAAGCTTTCCCAAAAAAATGATTCGGATCGGCCTGATTAACAATGGTGCGGAAGAGCATAAAGGCTCGCAGCTGACCAAGGACGCCTATGCACTACTGGCGGCAGATAAGGAGCTTGATTTTGTCGGCAATATTGAAGCCAGAGAAATTCATTCCGGCAATTATGACGTGGCGGTATGCGACGGCTTTGTCGGCAATGTGATCCTAAAATATGCCGAGGGACTTTCGTCGATGATCTTTTCGGAGATGAAGGCGGCGGTCATGAGCAGCACCTTGAGCAAATTGGGCGGTTTGTGTATCAAAAAGCCGATGAAAAAAATGGCGGCGGATTTTGATTATAAAAAATATGGCGGAGCGCCGCTTTTGGGCCTAGAGGCCTTGGTAGTCAAGGCGCATGGCAGCTCGGATGCGACTGCCTTTAAAAGCGCGATCAACCAGTGCAGCCGTTTTTTGCAGGCGGATATTACTGGTGAGATCAAGCGGCTTTTGTAGCGAGAAAATGATTGAGCGCCCAGTATGACGCCATGTCGGCAGGCTGCTAAGAAATGCAAAAAGCAAGCAGAAAAGAATAAATATATTTGGAAAGGACGTTAAAGGAGGACAAAATGGACGAACGAAAGCTGTTAGAAATTATTGCGGAATTTACCAACTATGATGCGGATCAATTGGAGCCGGATATGCACTTTGTAGACGATCTGGGAATTGACTCGCTGGATTTGGCGCAGATCATTTTAAGCGCAGAATCAGAATTCGATGTCGAGCTGGAAGAAGAAGTGGCAGACGGAATCGAAACGGTAGGCGATGCAATAGAGCTTTTAAAAGAAAAATTAGAAGAGCTGGAATAAGCTGAAAAAGGCAAGAGGTGAAAAATCTCTTGCCTTCGTTCTCATCAGCGTTTTCCGAAGGAAAATCGCGCATCAGCGTTTTCCCGCAGGGAAAATCGCGAGAGGCATCAGCACAAAACAGCATATATGGAAGGAGAGGAGAATATGCCGGATCAAAGAGAAAAGCTTGAATTCATAATTGCGTATAAATTTCGTTATCCGGAATTATTAATTCAAGCTTTAACGCATAGCTCACATATTAATGAGAGCCGGCTTTCTAAAGTAGAAAGCAATGAAAGGCTGGAATTTTTGGGCGATGCGGTGTTGGAAATCATTACCTCGGAGTATTTATATCATACCTATACGGAACTGCCGGAGGGTGATCTGACTCGAATGCGGGCGACGATGGTCTGTGAAAGCTCTTTGGCGGAATTCGCCCGTTCGATTGAGTTAGGGAATTTTTTGGTTTTGGGCAAGGGAGAAGCGGCGACCGGAGGCAGGGAGCGGCATTCAGTGCTGGCGGACGCAGTAGAGGCGCTGATCGGTGCGATTTATTTGGATGGAGGATTTTCGGCGGCGAAGCAATTTTTGCAGAAACATTTTCTGGGGAAGCGGGAGCAGCAATTTGTGGATTTTAAAACTCTGCTTCAGGAAAAAATTCAAAAAGAAAGCGATATTCCCTTGAATTATCAGCTGATCTGCGAGCAGGGGCCGGATCATAGGAAGGAATTTGTTATGGAGGTTTGGCACGGCGACAGCAAACTCGGAAGCGGCGCGGGTAACAGCAAGAAGGCGGCGCAGCAGCAAGCGGCGAAGGCAGCGATGGAGGAACTTGGATGTATTTAAAATCAGTAGAATTGTATGGCTTTAAATCCTTTCCCAATAAGATACATTTTCAATTTGAGCATGGTATTACCGCCATTGTCGGGCCAAATGGCAGCGGAAAAAGCAATATTGCCGATGCAGTCCGCTGGGTGTTGGGTGAGCAGTCTGCCAAACAGCTTAGAGGCAGCAGCATGCAAGACGTCATTTTTGCCGGTACGGAAACGCGAAAGCCGTTGGGCTATTGTCAGGTAGATTTGACAATTGACAACAGCGACAAGGTACTGCCGATCGACTACAGCGAGGTGAAGGTCAGCCGCAGAGTGTATCGTTCGGGCGAGAGCGACTATCTGATCAATGGGAGCGCCTGTCGCCTGAAGGATATTCATGCGCTTTTTTTGGATACCGGCGTAGGCAAGGAGGGCTACTCCATTATCGGTCAGGGTCAAATCGAAAAGATATTATCGGCAAAGCCAGAGGATCGGCGAATGCTCTTTGATGAAGCGGCGGGAATTGTCAAATTTAAGGAAAGAAAAGCGGCGGCTCTGCAAAAGCTGGAAGAAGAAACCGTTGATCTGGCAAGGCTTTCCGACCTCATCGGCGAATTGGAGAAGCAAGAAAGGCTTTTGGGGGAGCAGGCGGTTACCGCCAAGGAATTTTTGCGCCTGCGGGACGAGCTGAAAAAATATGAAATCAACAGCTTTCTTAGACTGATGGACAGCTTTGAGGACAATTTGAAGGGGCTGACCGAAAAAAACGCTGTTGTTTCGGCTGATTTGCGGGAGCGCAAGCAGGTCTATGAAAGCCGAGAGAAGGAATTTGAAGAAATTGCCGAGCAGCTTAAGCAAAAGGACAGAGAATATGAAGAAATCAGTGAGCTGGCTCATGCTAAGGGCTTGGAGGGAGAAAGAACCGGATCGGCAATTCGGCTGGATCAGGAAAGAATTTCCTATCTGACCGCCAATCATACCCTGCTGAAAAGTCGGATTGAGGAGTTGTATGAGGAACGGCTGCAGCGGGAAAAGGAGCTGGTTACCGTCAGGCATCAGGATGAAAAGGAAAGGCAGACATTAGAGAAGCAGAAGCGGGAAGCGGCGGTATTTGAAGCCGATAAAGCAGAGCTTGAGAAGCAGCTCGAAAGGGAACATCAAAAGAAGCGGCAGTATCAGGAGCAGAAGCTAAATCGCATTCGGCGCGGAGCCGAACGGGAGGCGGCGCTTGGCCGGATTGCGTCGGAGGAAGAAAACGGCGGCAAAAGGCGGGAGTCTATTGCGGCAAGGCAGGCGATGCTGGCGAGAACCTTCGAGGTGACGACACAGGAGATCAGTCGATGGCAGCAAAAGGAAGAAGAGCTGCTGCAAAGGCAGGATGCGCTTTTGCAGAGCAAGACTCGTAACGCTAAGCTTTCGGCAAAGCGGAACCTGGAGTTGAGTGAGCTGGAGAAAAAGCAGCAGCTGCTGCAAAGTGATTATCGGGAGAAGGAATCTCGCAAAAATGCTCTGATAGAGCTGGAAAGTAATTATGAAGGATATTTTCTGGCGGTGAAAAAGGTGCTTGACCGCAAGAAGGAGGGCGTTATCGGCGTAGCGGCAGATATTATCACGGTAGAGGAACGCTATCAAAAGGCGATTGAAACCGCTTTGGGGAATCGCCTGCAAAATATTATTACGCGAACAGATCGCGATGCCGAGGAAGCGATTGAGTTTTTAAAGCGGAACAAATTCGGGCGCGCTACCTTTTTGCCGATGAATACGGTAAACGCTGTTAGGGCCAAGGATATTGAAGCGGCAGAGGGCTATCTGGGTATAGCCTCGGATTTGGTAAGCTATGAGGAGCGATATGAAAATATTGTGCAGTCCCTGCTGGGTAATTTATTTGTTACCGATAATTTAACCAATGCCAGAAGGCTGGCGGCGAGGCATCAGCAAAGGCTGAGAATTATTACGCTGGAGGGAGAAGTACTAAGCCCCGGCGGCAGCATCAGCGGCGGTGAATTTAAAAATTCGGGAAGCATGATTTTTTCTCGGAAAAATGATATTTTAAAGCTGGAAGCGGAGATGGCGGAGCTGGCGAAGCAGCGGGAGCAGGCGGAAGCGGCTTTGCTTGAGCAAAGGCAAAAAAATCAGGAGATGCAAAAGGAGAGCGAAGCAATTATCGCCGCAGAACAGGCGGCCAATTTGGAAATGGATCGCTTGGTGATGACGCTGGAGCAGGTAAAAAAGGAAAGGCTGCGGCAGCAGGAGGAGCTTACGGAGCTGGCGAAGGAGGCGGCGGAGCTTGAGGAGTTGTTGCAAAGGCTGACGCAGGAGAAGCTTTCATGGATGGCGGATGCCGAGCCGGTTTCTGAGTCGGAGAGAATTGCCGAGGAGGAGCAGCAGGAAGAAATTTTGCAGACGCTGCAAAGCGACTTAGACTGTGTGAATGAAGATATTATGAAGCTGAAGCTGCAAATGACGGCAGCGGAGGAACGCTTATCTCATACCGAGGAACGCTGTCAGACGATTTGCCAGGCAGTGGAGGAGGCGGAGCAAAAAAGGACGGAGCTGAAGCAGGAGCTTTCAGCGATTGATTTGGAAAAGCTGAAAAAGGAGCAGGAGTTGGAGCGGCAGCAGGAGCTTTTTGACGAGCTGGCAAGGGAACAGAAGGAGGCGGAAGAAAAACGGCTTCTTCTAAAAAATGAGCGCTCCGTGATTCAAGCCAAAAAAGAAAATCTACAGGCCAATAAGGAAAATTATTATAAGGAAGTTAGTCTGCTGGAAAAGGAGCAGATGCGTCTGTCCATGCAGATTGATAAATTTGAGGAGCAAAAGGAAGCGCAGGCCGATCATATGTGGACGGAATACGAGTTGACCTATTCGACGGCAAAGCAATGGGAGCAGCCAGAGCTGGGAAGCGATACGGCGATCCGAACCAATATCAAAAGGCTGAAGGAGGAAATGAAGGCGTTGGGCGATGTCAATGTCGGCGCTATTAGCGAATATCAGGAGGTCAGAGAAAGGCTTGATTTTAACACCAGTCAGCGGGCGGATATCTTGGAGGCAGAGGAAAAGCTGAAGGAGCTGATCATGGAGCTGGAAATGCAGATGAAGGAGCGGTTTACGACGGAATTTGAGGAAATCAACCGGAGATTTACCAAGGTCTTTCAGGAGCTTTTTGGCGGCGGAGTCGGCTATCTGGCTTTGACCGAGAAGGAAAATATTTTGGAAAGCGGCATTTCCATTCATGTGCAGCCGCCGGGCAAGAAGCTGAAAAATATGATGCTTTTATCAGGCGGAGAGCGGGCGTTTACGGCGATAGCGCTTTTGTTTGCTATTCAAAGCCTAAGGCCGTCACCCTTTTGTATCCTAGATGAGATCGAAGCAGCTTTGGATGATGCCAATGTGTATAAATTTGCAAAATATTTGCATAAACTGACAAAGGAAACGCAATTTATTGTGATTACGCATCGTAAGGGCACGATGGAATCAGCGGACGCTCTCTATGGTATCACCATGCAGGAGAAGGGTGTGTCGACGCAGGTTTCAGTCAAGATGATTGAAAGCGAGCTGGAGCGGCAGGAGGAATAGCGGAGCTGTGAGAGCTTTCCTTTAAGGGAAATGCAGTCCTGCGAGCGGCTGCCAGAGGTGACCTTTGCAAAGATTTAAGCGGAGTTGCGTAGGTTTTTAGAGGGAAATGAGGTTCTGCGGGAAGCGACTGGCAGAGCAGGGATATTTACAAGGCTTTAAGCAGAGCCGCGTAGAGCTTTTTTAGAGGAATGCGTGCCCCTGCGAGCGGCTGCCAGAGATGACCTTTGCAAAGATTTAAGCGGAGTTGCGCAGTTTTTTTAGAGGGAAATGAGGTTCTGCGGGAAGCGACTGGCAGAGCAGGGATATTTACAGAGCTTTAAGCAGAGCTGCGTAGAGCTTTCTTTTAAGGAAAAGAGAGGCTGGCTTGATAGGGCGGAGCAGGAAAATAAGGACGGCTGGTCAATTGCTTGATTCGGCAGACTTAACAGAGCGGTGGACGGAAAAAAGAAAAACGGAGGAAGGCATGGGAATTTTTGATTTCTTTAAGAAAAAAACAAAAGCTGAGGAACTTGCAGAAGAAGCGCTTTCGGCAGAGCAGGAGGATTTTTCGGCAGAGGAGCTGCCGGCAGAGTTTGGCGCGCAGGCCGTAGAGCAAGCCAAGGTAAGTGACAGCGAAGTAGTGTTTGGAGAAGCCTTGGAGGATGCGGAAGGCGAATTACTGCCGACGGAAATGAAAGAGCAAGTTGCGATGGGCGCTTTCAAAGCGGAGCCTGCGCCGGCAGAGCAAGGCGAAGCGACTGCGCCAGAGCCGGTGCCGGATAAGGAACCGGATGCTGCCCTAAATGACGAAGGCGCAGGCGAGGCTTTTAAGGAGCCGGAACTTACACAGGCGGAGGAACCGGAGGAGCCAGCCAAAAAAGGCTTTTTCCGCAAGCTGGTGGAAGGGTTGTCTAAAACCAGACAGCATGTGATGCAGGGCGTAAATGATGTATTAAGCAGCTTTACTTCCATTGACGAGGAATTTTATGAGGAGCTGGAGGAAGCCCTGATTATCGGCGATTTGGGAGTAAATACAGCAATTAAAATTGTCGCCGGCTTAAAGGCTAAAGTCAAGGAGAGAAGAATTAAGGATCCCCTACAGGTCAAAAGTCTTTTGAAGGAGGAGCTTAAGGAGCAGATGAAAACCGACTCCTCCGCCTATGATTTTATCCAAAAAAAATCCGTTGTCTTAGTGATTGGAGTCAACGGCGTAGGCAAGACGACGACGATCGGCAAGCTGGCGTCACAGTATAAAAAGGAAGGAAAGCGAGTCATGCTGGCAGCGGCGGATACCTTTCGGGCGGCGGCGATTGATCAGCTTAGAGAATGGGCAAGACGGGCGGATGTGCCGATTATTGCGCAGGCGGAAAATTCCGATCCCGGCGCGGTGATTTTTGATGCAATCGCCTCGGCCAAGAGCAGGGATGTCGATATCCTGATCTGCGATACGGCTGGACGGCTGCATAATAAGAAAAATTTGATGGCGGAGCTGGGCAAAATCTATCGGATCATTGGCAGAGAATATCCGGAGGCGCATTTGGAGGTGTTTTTGGTTTTGGACAGCACCACCGGACAGAATGCTTTGGCACAGGCCAGAGAATTTAAAGAAATGGCGGATATCACCGGTATTGTTTTGACCAAACTGGACGGTACCTCTAAGGGAGGCATTGCCGTGGCAATATCGGCAGATTTGGGCTTGCCGGTCAAATATATCGGCGTAGGGGAGGGAATAGAAGACCTTCGTCCCTTTGATGCCGACAGCTTTATTGAAGCGCTGTTTGAGGAATAATGAAAGTTTTGTTAGCGGATAAAAAGACTTCCATTAGCCATAGGATGACAAAGCGTTTATTTTAGAGAGTAGGTACTGTGCAAGAAAGACAGGGAGAGGCGAGCAGAAATTTTACGGGGAAGGGAGTTCACACGAACACCGCCGCTGTAGCACAAAAACGGTGGACGAGCATTGCAGTTGATGTCGTATAAAGGCACGGAAGGGAGAAGCTATGAAAAAAATCAGCTTTATCGGAACGGGAATCATGGGAAGCTCAATGCTGCGCAATCTGCGCAAAGCGGGCTATGAAGTCAGCATTTATGCCAGAAACAGGGACAAGGCGGCGGAGCTGATCGCCGAAGGAGTGCCCTGCTACGGCAGCGTCAGGGAATGTGTTGCGGATGCGGAAGCAGTCATTACAATTGTCGGCTACCCATCCGATGTAGAGGAAATTTATTTCGGGGCGGAGGGGATTCTTGCCAATGTCGCGGCAGGCACTTATGTCATTGATATGACAACATCCAGTCCCAAGCTGGCGGAGAGAATCTATGCGGAAGCCAAAGCGCGGGGCGTTCGGGCGCTGGACGCGCCTGTGACTGGCGGAGATACCGGAGCCAAGGCGGGAACCTTAGCTATTTTGGTCGGCGGCGAGGAGGAGGACTTTAAAGCCTGTCTGCCCTTGCTTATGGCAATGGGAAATAATGTCAATTACCAAGGCGGCGCCGGCAAGGGGCAGCATACCAAGATGGTCAATCAGATCATGATTGCCGGAACAATATCGGGAGTATGCGAGGCCTTAAATTATGCCAAAGCCAAGGGATTGGAGCTTCCAACGGTGCTAAAGTCAATCGGCAGCGGTGCGGCGGGCAGCAGACAGCTGGAAACGCTGGCGCCGCGTATTTTAGCGGGAGATTTTGCGCCGGGCTTTTTTATCAAGCATTTTATCAAGGATATGAAACTGGCGGTGGAGGAAGCGAAAGACGCAGGTATTCATCTAAGCGTATTGGAGCTGGCGCTTCGGCATTATGAGGAAATGGCGGAACGGGGCTGGGGCGAGCGGGGAACGCAGGCCTTATATTACTATTATCAGAAGGAGGATCCGCTACAGCCTTAATTCTAATGATATTCTAATTGTTTTTTAAGAATGTTCTAATGATATTCCACAAACAGCGGACGATTTTTTTCTTTCAACATACTATAATAAAGCAGAGCTTGGAAATCAAGCCTGCTTTTTTTATCTGCGCGGATAATCTTCAAAGCGGCGGATAAAAGGGGGCAGATTGCGTTTTTCTTGGCAGTTGTAAAGCCAATTCCGGTTTAAAAAGCGGATAAAAAGGCGAAGCTTGCAGACGGAATGCGGCGGATAAAAGGGAGCAGATTGTGTTTTTCTTGGCAGCTGTAAAGCCAATTCCGATTTAAAAGGCGGATAAGAAGGCGAAGCTTGCAGACAGAATGCAGCGACGAAAGGCCGCTGCGGGATTGGCTTTGCAGAGGGAGATAATGAGCTTGAAGCGGCTGAGAGAGCAGATATCAATTATTGTAGCAGAAAGGAGAAAGGATATGTATCGTTTTATTATGACCGCAGGACTTTGCGGAATTCAGGGGTATCCGGTCAATGCCGAAATCGACGTGACAGAGGGCTTTCCGAAGCTGGAATTGGTCGGTTTGGCGCACAATTCGGTAAAGGAAAGCGTAGAACGAGTACGGACGGCGCTGAAAAATACGGGCTATGTATTTCCCTATAAGAGGGTAACAATTAATTTAGCGCCGGCGCAAATCAGAAAATACGGCTCGCATTACGATTTGCCGATTGCCGTAGGGATTCTTTTGGCATCAGGGCAGCTGGAAAATGTGGACAGCGCGGAAAGCATGCTGATTGGAGAGCTATCGCTCAATGGCGAGTTGATAGGCGTCAGAGGCGCCCTAGCAATGGTAGAGGCGGCTCGGCGGCAGAAGGTTAAGGAAATCCTTCTGCCAATGAAAAATTGGCAGGAGGTTTGCTTTTATCAGGATATTCAGATTATTCCGCTTAGAAGCTTAAGGGAGGTGGTGGATTATTTGCGGGAAAAAATTCTGCCGACGGAAATCAGAGAAAAGCTGGAAGCGCTGGCAAGGCTGTCGGAGCAGGGAAGGACGGAGGTCGATCATCGGCAGGCGCTGGCGATCACGGCAATGCCGATGGCGGGAAAGGAGCTGCCCGAGCAGGAGGATAGGGGCGTTCGGACTGGAGTGGAGCTGGCAGATATTCAAGGGCAAAATATTGCCAAAAGAGCAATGAGCATTGCAGTCGCCGGAATGCACCACATTTTGCTGATTGGCCCGCCTGGCACGGGGAAAACCATGCTGGCAAAGGCGGTGCCGGGGATGTTGCCCAATTTGACCAGAGAGGAAATGATTGAGGTGACAAGAGTTTACAGTGCTGCCGGAAAGCTGCTGGGAAAAACGCCAGTCATCAGCGAAAGAGCTTATCGAGCGCCCCATCATACGATTACTGAGGCGGGGCTTTTGGGTGGGGGAAAGCCGCTTTTGCCGGGAGAGGTATCGCTGGCGCATAAGGGAGTTCTTTTTTTAGATGAGTTTGCTGAATTTCCCAAGGTGCTGCTGGATACGCTACGGCAGCCCTTAGAGGATAAGCATATTGCCCTTTCTCGGATGAATGAGCGGGCGGATTTTCCGACGGATTTTCTGCTGGTTGCCTCCATGAATCCCTGCTCCTGCGGCTATTACCCGGATATGGAGCGGTGCCGATGCAGTGAGTATGACATCAAGCGATATCACAAAAAGATATCCGGACCGATTCTTGACCGGATGGATATTTTTGCCGAGGTTGACCGGCCGGAGCTGCCGGCTTTTTCTGCCGGAAATTCAGGAAAGACCAGCAGAGAGTATGCCGAGCAGATATTGGAGGCGCAGAAGCTGCAAAGAGAGAGATTAAAAAGAGAAGGGATTTTGTACAATTCGCAGCTTGCGCCGGCAAGGCTTGCGCAGTATTGTTCCATGGAAAAGGCGGCGACAGAAATTTTAGAGGGCGCGTATCGGCGACAAAAGCTCTCGCTGCGCAGCTATCACCGCCTGATTCGATTGAGCCGAACCATAGCGGATATGGAGGGAAGGGAGAGGATTGAAGCCAAGCATATGGCGGAGGCCTTCAGCTATCGGTCAGCATACCATAAATATTTTTCCGCTTAGCGTCTTAAAACATTTTTGGGAGGCTTGGAAAAGCAAGGAGAGAACGTGCGCCTGGAAACGAAGATTTAGGTGAAAACGAAGCTTTTAATGAATAAAAATCGAAAGGAGAGCTTATGCAAAGGGAAATTTATTGGCTGTGGCTTTTGTCGGTTCCGAGATTGGGAGCGGTCAAGCAGAGGCTGCTTTTGGAAAAGTGGGAGGATGCGGAAACCCTCTATTACGAAGGAGAGGAGCGGATAGAGAATTTTATGCGGGAATGCCCAAAATTCCGTAGGGAGGATTTTTTGGCATTTTGCGCGGCCAAAAAACAAATAGCCGATTGCCGACGAGAATGGGAGAAGCTGAACGGTGAAGGTGTGAGGATTCTTTCGCTGGACGGAGCGGAATATCCGGACAGGCTTCGTTCCATCCATGGAGCGCCGCCGGCCTTTTTCGTCAAGGGGTCTTGGCAGCCGGAACAAATGACAGGGCCTGTGCTGGCGGTGGTCGGTACCAGAAAGGCTTCCCGTTATGGTATGGAGGTAGCGGCGGCACTGGGCAGGGGCTGTGCCCAATACGGTGTGCCCCTTGTCAGCGGGATGGCGGCAGGGATAGACGGGATTGCCCAGCGCGAATGCTTAAAGCATGGGGGCTACAGTGTCGGCGTGCTAGGCTCAGGGCTGGGTTTCCAGTTTCCGGCAGGCAATTGGGATCTGTACCTGGAGATGGAGAACAGAGGCGCGCTGATCAGCGAAGAAAGCTATCAAACGCCGCCCCATGCCACGCTTTTTCCCAAGCGAAACCGTATTATCAGCGGCTTGGCGGACGCGGTTGTGGTGGTGGAGGCGGCGGAAAAAAGCGGATCGCTGATCACGGTCGATTATGCGCTGGAGCAGGGGAGAGATGTCTATGCTGTACCGGGACGTTTGGACGACCGAAGAAGCGGCGGCTGCAATCGACTGATTGCCCAGGGTGCTTATCTGCTGGAAGGAGTCGAAGCTTTCTTTGCCAAATTGACAGGCAAAAAGCCAAAAGAGGAACAATCGCCGGACTGGCAGGAAAATTTGGACGAAAATGAAAAAAAACTTTATCGCCATATCGGCAGAGAGCCGGTCTACATCGGCAGGCTGCATGAGAAAAGCGGTCTGGAAATGGGAGAGCTGCAATTGTGTCTGTTGCAGCTGGAATGGAAGGGATATATTCGGCAGTTGACGGCGGGCTACTACGTGGCAATGCCTTCGCTGTCATAAGGAAAGCGCGACTATGGCGGAGGGAGGGGGAAATACAAATAGCCGCATTGTCTTTGTTTATAAGCAAAAATAAAGGTAATGCAAAAAAAATCGTGAAATTTTGTAAAAAAATCTTGTATTAATTAGAAAAATAGTATATTCTAATACTAGAAAATTTATTTGCAACGATTAAGGACTACAAAAAAAAGAAAGAGGCTTCTTCGCCTGCTTTACGCAAGGAAAAGCGGCGGAAGAAGACCTTCCGTTTTCCAATAAATGAGAATAGTTCAGCAGAGGATACGACAGAAAGAGCTTTATTGGGCAAAGCTCTTTCTTTTATCTTCTTTTGGGAAAAAAAGGAGCGCTCCGGTCCAAAGCTGGCTTGACAGCGAAGCAGCAAAGCTTTGCGCGGGCGCTTGCTCGGATGGAAGCGCGAGCTGTAAAAGCGACAGGCGGTTTGAGAGCTTGGATGCGGCAGCTGGCGATTCCGCTAAAGTAAGAAAAAAAGAGAAAGCTTTTGGAAGTTTGCGAAGAGCAGATATTCCTATCAAGCCGAAAGCTGGGTCAGAAGTCATAATTAGGAGGAAATATGGCAAAGAATTTGGTAATTGTGGAATCTCCGGCAAAAGCGAAGACCATTAAAAAATTTTTAGGAAAAAATTATGCGGTGGAAGCTTCGATGGGACATGTCAGAGATTTACCGAAAAGCAGCATGGGGGTTTCGCCGGAAAATGATTTTGAGCCAAAATATATAACAATTCGTGGGAAGGGGCCTTTGATCACTAAACTAAAAAAAGAGGCAAAAAAAGCAGAAAAGATATATTTGGCAACTGACCCTGACCGAGAAGGAGAGGCAATTTCTTGGCATTTACAGACAATTTTGGAGGCGACACGGGTGCCGATCTACCGGATCACCTTTAATGAAATTACCAAGCAGGCAGTTTCTTCTGCCATCAAAAAAGCGCGTGTGATCGACATGGATCTGGTTGACGCGCAGCAGGCCAGGAGAGTGCTGGATCGCATCGTCGGCTATAAGATCAGCCCGCTGCTGTGGGCCAAGGTCAAGAAAGGGCTGTCCGCCGGCAGGGTGCAGTCGGTGGCACTGCATTTGATTTGTGAAAGAGAAAAAGAAATAGAAGCGTTTTTGCCGCAGGAATATTGGAGCCTTCAGCTGGAGCTGACCGACGATAAGGGAAAAATTAAATTTCGGGCGGACTTTTATGGAGAGGACGGCAAGAAAATCGAATTAAGCAGTGAGCAGGAGGTCGAGCGGCTTCTGGCACAGCTGGCGAAGGAAAAGCCGGTGCTGGCGGAGGTGAAGGAAAGCCAGCGCAAGCGCAATGCGCCGTTGCCCTTTAAAACCAGCACCTTACAGCAGGAGGCCGCCAAGGTACTTAATTTTACCACCGCTAAAACGATGCGGCTTGCTCAGCAATTATATGAAGGCGTCGACATTCCGGGGATGGGAACGCTGGGTCTGATTACCTATTTGAGAACGGATTCGGTGCGTGTAGCTGAAGAAGCGGCTGCGGCTGCCGATGAGCAGATCAGAAGCAATTATGGCGAAAACTATTTGCGCATGGAGGCGGCTAAAGAGGTGCAAAAGGGCAGAAGTCAGGATGCGCATGAGGCGATTCGCCCATCTGTTCCGGAACTGGATCCGGCGGAGCTTAAGGATGCGCTAAGCAGAGATCAGTTTCGTCTGTATCAGCTGATTTGGCGACGATTTATGGCGAGTCGGATGGCGGCAGCAGAATATAAGACGAAAAGACTGACTATTCAGGCTGGAAAATATGAGCTGCGTGCTGCCGGTCAAAGCTTGGAATTTGACGGTTATCTAAAACTTTATAAGGAAACCGAGGAAGAGGAAGCGGAAGGCTCGGTCAAGGAATTTGAAGGTCTGAAGCAGGGAATGAGCCTTAAAATAAAGGGAAGCAGCCAACGGCAGCATTTTACTCAGCCACCGGCGCGATATACGGAGGCTTCCTTGGTAAAACTTTTGGAAGAAAACGGTGTTGGTCGTCCAAGCACTTATGCGCCAACCATCAGCACGATTTTAGCCAGAGGCTATGTGGCAAAGGAGCAAAAATCTTTCTTCCCGACGGAGTTGGGAGAGATTGTTGACGACATTATTACCCGATATTTTGACGATATTGTCAATATTGCCTTTACTGCGGAAATGGAGGAAAGGCTTGACCGCATCGAGGATGGCGACTGCGATTGGCGGACGCCGCTGCGGGAATTTTACCCGGAGCTGGCGGCGGATGTGGAAAAGGCGGAAAAGGAATTGGAAAAGGTCGAAATCAAAGATGAGGAAACGCAGATTCCCTGTGAAAAATGCGGTCGCAACATGGTAATAAAGCTGGGCAGATATGGGAAATTTTTAGCATGTCCGGGCTTTCCTGAATGCAGCCATACCAAGCCTTATTTTGAGGTGCTGCCGGAGGTGTTCTGCCCGAAATGCGGCGGAGCAGTGCAGATCAAAAAGACCAAAAAGGGTCGCCGTTATTTCGGCTGTGAAAACAATCCGGAATGTGATTTTATGGCTTGGAACGAGCCGGTTGCTCAAGGCTGTCGGCTTTGCGGCTCCATGATGTACCGAAAAGGCAAAAAAATACTCTGCTCTAACGAAGAATGCAAGCATATGGAAGAAACGGGGGAGTAAAAGGGAAGGGCGAAGATGTTTGAAAATTCTAAAAAATTAATTGTTTAGTATATTGAAAATAAACGAAATTTGCGTTATAATAAGAAATGGTGAGTGTAGCTCGGTTTTGAAGAGTTGAGAACAGTTTTTAGGACAGACTTTGTATTTACAGACAGGAACAGAGCATAAAGCGGGCGCAAGGGAGCCGAAGCGGGAGGCTCGGCGCCAGGGGAGAGAAGAAAACGCCGTAAAATGCCGCTGTTTGGATACTACAGGGAAAGCAGTTTTTTTGATCAGGAGGCTTAATATGAGTGTACAACTACTAGATAAGACCAGAAAAATTAATCGTTTGCTCCAAAAAACGGGAGATGAGAGAATAGATTTTTCGGATATTTCCGAAGTAATGGGAGAGGTTATGGACTCTACTGTGCTGATTGTCAGCCGGAAGGGCAAGCTTTTGGCTTCCTATGAAAGACATAATATTCCGATCATCGAGCAGTTCTTGACGACTAAATCGGGAGAATACATCAATGAAAAATTGAATGAACGTTTGCTGAATATTTTATCGACCAAGGAGAACATCAATTTGATTACCCTTGGTTTTAGTGAGGATATTACGGCGCAGGGCTATTTGGGGCTGGCGATTCCGGTGGATATTGCCGGAGAGCGGTTGGGTACGATTTTTCTGTATCGGCTGCGTCAGGAATATATGATCGACGATTTGATCTTGGCAGAATATTCGGCTACGGTGGTGGGCTTGGAGATTACTCGTTCGATCAATCAGGAGGAATCGGAGGAAACCAGAAAACAAAATATGGTGCGCTCGGCGATCTCGACCCTGTCGTTTTCGGAGCAGGACGCCGTTCGTCATATTTTTCAGGAGCTGGAGGGCAACGAAGGCGTGCTGATCGCTTCTAAGGTCGCGGACAAGGCCGGAATTACCCGTTCCGTCATCGTCAACGGCTTAAGGAAGCTGGAGTCGGCGGGCGTCATCGAAACTCGCTCCTTGGGAATGAAGGGAACCTATATCAGCGTGGTGAATGATAATTTATTGAAAGAATTGGACGGATTGGAGCAGAACAGATAGTGTGGAAAGAAGCAGGGAAAGCTCGATTTGATGCGAGCTGAGTAAGGAGGAGAAAATGGGGAACGGATTGATTGCTGGTTCAGAGATGGCGCTTTATCGCAAGGCGATTAACGCGGCGTGGGAGCGAAATCGGGTCATTGCGCATAACCTGTCCAATAAGGATGTGGCAGGCTATAAGCGCTTGGATATTAAGTTTGAGGATCATTTAAAAAGAGCGGTTAATCGAAATTACAATATCGACATGACAAAGCTGCAAAAGGTGAAGCCGGAGATTTTTGTAGACAGAGCAAACTTGAGCTATCGGTGGGACGGAAATAATGTCGATATGGATACCGAGGCCGGGTATTTGGCGGAAAACGGACAGCGCTATCAGGCGCTGATTAGCCAGATGAACTATAATTTTTCGCGTCTGAAGATGGTGATGACGAAATAATAGGAAAGGGGAAGAGAATGGCCTATTTTGATTCTTTGAAAATCAGTGCGTCGGGCATGACGGCGCAAAGGCTGCGGGCAGATATCATCGCGCAGAACCTAGCGAATGTCAAGACGACCAGAGCGGCGGACGGCAAGACCTATCGCAGGCAAACGGTGCTTTTTGAAACTTTGCAGCGCAACCAGAATTTTAAGGGAATTTTGGAAAATTCCATGGGGAAGCAGACAAACGGCGGAGTGAAGGTGGCTCGAATCGTACAAGACCGTTCCCCTTTTACGACGGTTTACGACCCGAATCATCCCGATGCCAACGAAGAAGGTTATGTTTCCTATCCGAATGTCAACGTGGTTCAGGAAATGACGGATTTGATTTCGGCGCATCGTTCTTATGAAGCCAATATTACAGCATTTAACACAACAAAAGCAATGATCGCCAAGGCTTTGGAGATCGGCAGATAGGAGGTAGCCGAGAATGATTTATCGGATTGGCCCGGTAGGGCTGCAAACGAAAATGCTGGAGGTTTTAGGAGCGGGCAAAGCTGCGGATAACGTGCCGTTTGGAGAGTTTTTAAAAAACGCCGTAAGAGATCAGTTGTCTGAAACCAACGAATTGATTAAAGCTGCCAATCAGAAGGGTATTGATTTTGCGCTGGGCAAGACGGACGATATTGCTGAGGTGATGGCGGTTCAGGAGATTGCCAATAGCTCGCTGCAATTTACCGTGCAACTGCGCAATTCCTTCTTGGAGGCGTATAATGAAATTATGCGTTTGCAGGTATAGTTCGTTGACAGGCGCAAATGTTTAAGGTTACCGGCAACTATTTATTATATTTGAGGTGTGGAAATGCCAGTTTTTATAACCCGTATATCGGAACAGATAACAAAAACTTGGAATCAATTTGAGCGCAAGCAGAAAATACAGTTTATTGCGATCCTAGTCATAGCGATAGTTGCGATCACCGCTTTGGTCGTTTATCTAAATCGTCCACAATATGTCCTGTTTGAGCGCAATATGGATCCAGCAAGAGTAAATTCGATGAAAGAAGTTTTCGATGCCGAAAAGATTAAATATACGATCGAAAACAATGCAACTGCCATTTACATCGAGCGAAGCCAAAGACAAAACGCAACCTTGGCACTACAACGGGCGGGCATTTTAACGGCAGATCAAATTGATTATGACAAGCTGTTTGAAAACAGCTTGACCATGACACAGGAAGAAAAAAGACTAAAGCAGAAGCTGTTTTTGCAGAGTGAGCTGGAAAAAAGCATTGAGCTTTTAGAGGTGGTTGCAGACGCGGACGTGGCTATTGTTATGGCGGATCAGGAGCGGACGGTTCTGGATGATCAGACTCCGGCGTCGGCTTCGATCGTGCTGAAGCTACAAGATGAAATTACCGAGAAACAGGTGCTAGGCATTGTTTCGTTGGTGGCAAAATATGTAAAAAATTTAGATAAAAATAATATCTCAATCATTGATACGACAGGACGTCTTTTATATGACGGCGACGCAGCCGGACAATTAAACGGAATCAACGGCAACACCGATTATAAAATGCAGCAGGAGCTTTTGATTCAGCAGAAGGTAAGATCTATTTTATTATCACGTGGCGAATATGACGATGCTTTTGTTACAGTTGATTTGAAAATTGATTTTAGCGAAGCGACCATAGTTTCGGAAAAATACCGGCCACTGGAGGGCACGACCAAGGGAATTGCAGCGGAAGAGGAACTGCGCAATGTCGAGAGCAGCAATACGGAAAACGCCGATCCGGTAGGAACAGATGCCAATCAGGAAACGGTGTCTACTTATCTGACGCCATCCGGCAATTCCAGTTCCACAACCGAGGAAAGCCGGACAGTCTACCGGGTGGATACGGAAAAATCAACAGTTTATCGACCCAACGGCACGATTGATTATGACGGATCCAGTATTGCCGTAGTTTTAAATAAGTTTAAAATCTATGATCAGGTACTGCTGGAAAATCAGGGGGCTTTGGGGGATTTGAGCTGGGAGGATTTCAAGGATCAGAACAGCGCTCGAACAAAGCTGGAGGTTGATCCGGATATTGTAACCCTGATCAGTCGGGCGACTAATAATATCCCCAATCCTGCCGTTTTGGCATATGAGGTACCGAAGTTTATTGATAAGCCGAGCTCGCAGAATGTGATTCAGGATTATATTCTCCTTGGAATTATCCTGCTGATGGTAATTTTGCTGGCGATTGCGATTTTCCTTGGAACGAAGCCGGTGGAGGTGGTCAAGACCGAGCCGGAGCTGTCGGTGGAGGAGCTTTTGGTTACGACTAGGACAGAGGAGCCGAAGGAGCCCATTACCGAATACAAATCCGAGGTCAGGATACAGGTGGAAAAATTTGTGGATGAAAATCCGGAAGCGGCGGCAACCTTGCTGCGTAATTGGCTGAATGATCAATGGGGAGGCTGATACAATGGAATTAAGAGGGATTCAAAAAGCGGCGGCTTTGTTGATTTCTTTAGGTCCGGAGCGATCATCTGAAATCTTTAAATTTTTAAAAGAGGATGAAATTGAGCAGCTTACCTTGGAGATTGCCAATACCAGAACGATTAGCTCGGATCAAAAAGAGGCGCTGCTGAATGAATTTTATGAGATTTGTCTGGCGCAGCAATACATCAGCGAAGGCGGTATTGGCTATGCCAAGGATATTTTAGAAAAGGCGCTGGGGATGGATAAAGCAATGGAGGTTATCGGCAGACTGACCTCCTCCTTGCAGGTTAAACCCTTTGAATTTATTCGCAAAACCGAGCCGGCGCAGCTGCTCAACTTTATTCAGGATGAGCATAATCAGACGATTGCGTTGATTTTATCCTATATGAATGCCAGTCAGGCATCTATGGTGCTGGCAGCGCTGCCTCTGGAAAAGCAGGCGGATGTTGCCCGTCGTATTGCCAGAATGGATAGAACAAGTCCGGATGTAATCAAGGATGTGGAGGATATTCTGGAAAGAAAGCTGTCCTCCTTGGTAACACAGGATTATACCATTGTCGGTGGTATTGAGGCTGTGGTGGATATTCTTAACTCGGCAGATCGGGCGACGGAAAAGCATATTATGGAAACCTTGGAAATCGAGGATGCGGAGCTGGCCGAGGAAATTCACAAGAAGATGTTCGTATTCGAGGATATCCTCACGCTGGACGACCGCTCCATTCAAAGAGTGCTGCGTGATGTTGACAACAATGTTTTGGCGATTGCGCTTAAGGGTCAAAGCGAAGAAATTCAGAGCCTTATCTTTAAGAACCTGTCCAAGCGTTTGGCGGCCATGATCAAAGAGGAAATGGAATTTATGGGACCGGTGCGCTTGAAGGATATTGAAGAATCGCAGCAGGCGATTGTTGCAGTCATCAGGAAGCTGGAGGATGCACAGGAGATCGTTATTTCCAGAGGTGGAGGTGACGAGATCGTTGTCTAAGATAATCAAGCAAAGTTATGTGGCGCTTTCTCCGGAAAAAAAGCTGATTCAAAACGATGCGCTGCTTCGGCAGGTGAAGGCTCGGATGCCGGAGGAAGAAAATGCTGTGATACGAGCGGCACGCGAAGCGGCGGAGCACTTGCCGATAGAAGCCGTGTTTTCCAGTGAGGACGCATTTGCGGAGGAAAACGAATGGGAGAGGCGGCGCGAGTACGAGGCGGAAGCGGAGCGAATCTTAGAGGAAGCCAATGCCGGGAAAGCAAAAATTTACGAGGAAGCCTATAAAACGGGCATGGAGAAGGCGCGGGAGGAATTAAGCCGGCGTCAGGAGATTTTGGAGCAGGAATATTTTGCTAAGAAGGAAGCGATCGAAAAGGAATTACGCCAGCAATACAAGGCGGAGTATGAGAAAGAGCTGCAATTGATAGAAGGCAAAATGATTCTCTGGATGAAGGGGATGCTTGAAAAACTGGTCGGTCAGGCCGGCCGGAGAGAGGAAACCTTGATTCATCTGATCCGAATGGGTCTACAGGAAATTTCTCTGCAAGGAGATTTAATCATTCGGGTGTCCGAAGAAGATCTCAAATATGTGCTGGAGCATAAGGCTGAATTGACAGAGGAATTAAGCGAAAAGCTGGTGATCGAGGTTTTAAAGGATAAAAATCTGAAAAAGAATCAATGCATCATTGAAACGATCATGGGTAATATCGAATGCAGTTTAGATGTTCAGCTAAAAGGGATTTCTGATGAATTGCAGCTGATTCATGAAAGTATTATGAAAAATATAAACAATATCTGATTTTTACATCTAAGTTAGTCTTAAAATAATCCAATCTATTATTCAAACAATCAGGCCGGCAGGAGTCCGTTGCGGATTTTGGCAGCAAATGCTTAGCTTAGCGGTTCGCTTTGTTTGGGGCGCGGCGCTAAAAAAGGATTGCGGCGTAGCTTTACCGCGATAAGAAAAGCTTCGAGGGGGAAGCCGTAAAGGCTTTGCAAAGATCTGGCAAGGATTTCGTCGGGCATACAGAGCAATAAGAGGACAGGGGCATGCTATTTGAAAAATATGAAAAAATGCTTCGGAAAAGCTATATTCAGCATCTGGGGAGGGTCAATAAGGTCATCGGTCTGACGATAGAATCGCTGGGGCCGAATGTCAATGTTGGGGATGCGTGTTTGATTACCTCACAGGATTTGACAAGAACCGTACTGGCTGAAGTAGTGGGCTTTCGGGAAAACAGTATTTTGCTGATGCCGCTGGACGATATGGAGGGCATTGGCCCGGGGAGTCATGTCAAATCAATCGGACATCCTCTGCAAGTATCGGTTACGGAGGGGCTGTTGGGCAGAGTGCTTGACGGACTGGGAAAGCCGATTGACAACAAGGCGCCTTTTTATACTGAGGAGCTATACAATATTGAAAATGACGCACCCGATCCCTTGCAAAGAAAGCGAATCAAGGATTATCTGCCGATGGGCATCAAGGCAATCGACGGACTGCTGACGGTTGGCAGAGGGCAGAGAATCGGTATCTTTGCCGGCAGCGGCGTAGGGAAAAGCACTCTTTTGGGAATGATTGCCCGCAATGCGCTGGCGGATGTCAATGTAATTGCTCTGATCGGCGAGCGAGGCAGAGAAGTGAGAGAGTTCGTAGAAAAGGATCTGGGCGAGGAAGGACTGAAAAAAAGCGTGGTGGTTGTGGCTACCTCGGATCGGCCGGCAATGGAAAGGCAGAAGGCAGCCAAAACAGCGACAGCGATTGCCGAATATTTTCGGGATAAGGGAAAAAATGTAATGCTGATGATGGACAGTTTGACTCGCTTTTCTATGGCGCAGCGTGAGATCGGGCTGGCGATCGGAGAGCCGCCGGTTAGTCGAGGCTATACGCCGTCGGTGTTTGCCGCGATGCCGCTTCTCTTGGAAAGAGCCGGTAACTCGGATAAGGGTTCGATTACCGCTCTCTATACGGTGCTGGTTGACGGCGATGATATGAACGAGCCGATTACCGATGCCGCCAGAGGAATTTTGGACGGACATATCGTCCTCAATCGCAGGATTGCCAATAAAAACCACTATCCGCCAATTGATGTTCTGCAATCGGTATCGCGTGTTATGCCGGAGGTAACGGATACGGCGCATAAAAAAGCGGCGTCGGAGATGCGGGCCTTGATGGCGACCTATCAGGATGCGGAGGACTTGATCAATATCGGAGCATACGCGGAGGGTTCCAATGAAAAAATCGACAGGGCGATCCGAAAAATAGATGCGATCAACCAATATTTGCAGCAGGAGGTCGATCAGTTTTATTCCTTTGACGAAGAAATTCAAATGCTCAAGGATATCGTGCACGGCGAGGAGGAAGCCTAGCAAAGGCTGGACGCCCCTTTAAAAGGAGAGGAAGGGCTTGGCAAAATTTCAGTTTCCGCTACGGAACCTATTGAGAATCAAAGAAAAGCTAGAAGAACAATATCAAATGGAATACGGCATGGCGGTGCAAAAAAGAGATCGGCAGCAGCAAGAGCTTTGGCGCATCGGGGAGCTGATCAGAGAGGAAAATCACAGCTTTTATGAAAAGCAGGCAGGCATGTTTTTGGTCAGGGAGCTGACGGCAATTCAGAATAAGCTGACGTATTTAAGGAGAAAAGAAAAAGAGGCAACGGCGTATCTTTATGAGTTGGAGGATCAGGTGCTGAGAAAGAGAGCGAAGCTAATAAAAGCAATGCAGGAGCGCAAGACCTATGAGATTCTCAAGGATAAAGCGCTGGAGGCCTATTACGAGGAAGAAAAGCAGGAAGAACTGAAACGGATGGATGAACAGACAAGCTTTAAGTATAGTAGGGAATAAAGAGGTCGAATCATGGCAAAAGAAAAAGGAAATACGGTGAATGTAAAAACTGCGGACAATCAAAAACCGCAAAAAGCGAAAGGATCTCTGATCAAGGGGATATTGATTGTGATACTTACCCTGATATTTTTACTGCTTTTGTTTTTGGCATTATTGCGATTTAACGTATTCGGACTGGGGACGACCTTGGGTCCGTCGCTGAAAAATTTGCCGCTGTCGCAGTTTTACCTGCCACCGGAGGTCTTTGTTACAGTCGAGGTCGATCCGGAAACTGGTGAGCCGATTGTGGCGGAGCCGGAAGAAACGCCGGAGGAGCTGAAGGAAATTATCAAATTGACAGAAGCCGAATTGAAGAAAAAGGAAGAAGAGGTCGATATATTGTTGAAGCAGGTGCAGAGCCTGAAAGCCGAAAATGAAAGGCTGGCAGTATTTGAACAAAATCAGCTGGCATATGAAAAAGACAAGCAAGAGCTAGATGCCTTGATTGTCAGTTCGGGCGATCAGGCGGCGTTTGCCGACTGGTATCAGAAAATGAATCCGGACAATGCTGCAAGGCTTTATCAGAAAACCATGGTTGATTTGGCAGTACAGCAGGAGCTGGAGCAATTGACCAAGGTCTATGCTGAAATGAAGCCGAAGCCGGCAGCCAAGGTCTTGGAAAGCATGAGTACGACCAGGTTGGAAATGGTAGCAATGATTATAAAAAATTTGGATACGGATCAGGCGGGTAAGATTATGAGCGAGCTGGAGCCTAAGGTAGCGGCTCGGATTACTGCTTATTTGTATCCAGAGCCTTAAAGAAAGGAGGTAGAAAATGGCAACACCAACAATCAGTACGGCGAAAGCGGGCGCTGTCGGCAATCTGTTCGGCGCGTATCCAGCGAAGCCGTCCGCTCATGAAGCGGCAGGCTCGTTTCAAGGCTTTCTGCAAAAATCGCAGGCCTCGGCGGACAAGCCACTGACCGTAAAGGAAAGCCGAAAGGAAGCGACTTCGCAGCCGCAGGCGGAAGCTGCCGCTTTTAACAAAGAAGCGAATGTTTCACCCAGAAAGGAAGCCGGAGCAGAGGAAAAGCCGATTTCAGACAAAGGCGCCGTCAAAACGGACGAAGCCGGTGAAGAACAAGCGGCATTCAAGAAGCTGAAAGCATTTGTCGGGCAGATACAAGAAACGTTGGAACTGACGGAAGAGGAAATGCAGCTTTGGCTTAGCTCTATGGGGCTGGAAATTACCGATTTGCTGAACCCGGCAGTACTGCAAAGCTTTTTTATGCAGGTGAAAGGAATTGACATCAGTCAGCTCCTGACCGAATCGGAAACAGCAGTCGAGCTAAAGACATTGATGACAGAGGCAGCAAAACTGCAACCGGAAATCGAGCCGCTGCTTAAGGAGGTACCGAAGGAGGAGTTTCGTCAGCTCTTTGCCGAGGTATTCCCGCAGGAGCAAGCACAGCCCTTGGTAAGAAATCAGGGAACGGTTGCAACAGCACCGGTAATGACAGAAGAGCTGACGACGGAAAAAGCTCCTCAAGAGAGCCCAAAGCAAGAAAGCCAAAATAGCGGGCAGGAGGAGTTAAGCCAGAAACAGGTCTTTGCGGAGGCATTCACCAAGGTAGTTACAAGGCAGGAACATATTCAGGTAACAGCGAACGGTTTGGAAAAGGTGGTTACCACTGTTACGGCAAAGGACGTGTTTGAGCAGGTTGTCACAAAGCTGACAGCAGAAAGCGTGGGCGATACCGCTAAGTTGACCGTACAGCTTCATCCGGAGCATTTGGGTAAGCTGGCGTTTCAGGTGGTCAGTCGTCAAGGTCAGCTGACCGGACAATTCGTTGCCGAATCGGAAGCGGTTAAGACTGCTTTGGAGGCGCAGATGAGTCAGCTTAAGCTGCATTTGGCAGAGCAGGGGATTCGGGTCAATGAGGTCAAGGTAGTCGTCGGCGATACGGTAAATTATTTTACCGAGGACAAGCCAAGAGAGCAGCAGCAGGGAACAGCCAAGAAGAAAAATGGACGGGCTGCCGCAGCGGTTGCAGCTTTAGAAAAAGAGGAAGAGCCAGAAGCAGAGGCGGTTGAGATCATGACCGGAACCGTTGACTTTACGGCATAGGAGGGAAACATGGCAAATACAAATAATACAGAGGCAATTAGGAATCGGATTTTGGATGAGTATGGTACGAAAACTCTCCCCAAAAGACGGACAGGCGGAAGCGATTTGAGTAAGGATGCTTTTTTGAATCTGCTGACAACACAGCTGCGTTATCAAAATCCGCTGGAGCCGACCAATGACAAGGAATTTTTGGCTCAAATGGCTCAATTTACCGCTTTGGAGCAGATGAATAATTTATATGCGTCGTTCCAATTCAGTCAAGCCGGTCAGATGATTAATAAAAATGTAGAGGCGCAAATCAAAAACGAAAAAAATGGCGAATTGACTAAGATAGAAGGTAAAGTTATAGCAGTTAATGTCAAGGAAAACAAGCCCTATTTGTTAATTCAAACCTTTAATGGCGGACAAAAAGAAGTAGAGTTATCAAAAGTTAAAACTATCAACGATGGAACAACCTTAGATGCCGAGGTTCTTTCCAAACAAATTGAAAAGCTCCAAATCGGACAAATCAATGCATTGATTAATAAAATGGTCGTTGCAGAGATTGCTGAAAAAGAAGGGGAAGAACCTGTTAAAATCGAAGGAAAGGTTGTTGGATTTAACTTTGCAGAAGAAAAACAAAAAGTTGTTATCCAATTAAAAGATGGAACAGAAAAGCAAGTAGATTTGAGTAAAATAAAACTAATCAACGATGGTACGACATTAGACGCTGAATTTCTGGCGGGCAAGATTGCGGAATTAACCAACAAAATAACTGCCTTGGAAAACGCAATCAAAGAGTTAAAGCCGTAGAAATGGAGAATAATTTGCTCCATCTGATAAAACAACGGTTTCGGCGATGGAGGAAGCAATGAGAATTAATCAATTTAAAAGCATTTCGCAGATTCAAAACGAGGCTGGACTGCAAGGCAAAAGGACGGAAAAAAGACAGGAAAGAAGCCGTTTTCAGGAAGCTCTGCTGGATAATTTAAACCGTTCTGAGCTGACATTTTCCAAGCATGCCTTGGAGCAGATGCGGCATCGGGAAATTTGTTTGGATGAGGCGAGCATCAAAAAGCTGAAAGAGGGCGTTCACAGCGCAAGAGAAAAAGGAATCCGAGAATCTCTGATGCTGATGGACAATGTCGCGTATGTTGTCAGCATACGGAATGCGACAGTCATTACCGCTCTAGAAGCCAAAGATACTAAAAATCATGTTTTTACAAATATTGACGGAGCTGTGGTGTTATAGCTGGACCTTTGTAAGGGGGCAACTGCTTTCTGAGTGAATGATGAAAGTCCCACAGCCAAGATTAAAGGAGGTTACGCATTATGATGCGTTCAATGTATTCCGGTGTGTCCGGACTTAGAGTCCATCAAACGAAGATGGACGTTATCGGCAACAATATTTCAAATGTTAATACTGCGGGCTTTAAAGCCAGCCGTACCCTGTTCAACGAGGTGTTCAGTCAGAATTTGCAAAATGCCTCCGGTCCGACCCCAAATCTGGGCGGCCGCAACCCGATGCAGATCGGCTTGGGCGCCAATGTCAATACGATTGACATCAATATGAACGAAGGAGCGGCGCAGAGAACGGATTTGGTCACTGACCTGAAGATTGAAGGAAACGGCTTCTTCGTGGTGAAGAATGCAGAAGGCATTAAGTTTACCAGAGCCGGAGCTTTTCGGGTGGACGTGGCAGGCAACTTGGTCAATCCTTCGGGAATGTTTGTTATGGGCTGGCAGCCGGATCCGGATCGGCCCAATGAGATTCAAAAAGGAGAGGTTACCCCGCTGAAAGTAATGAGCGCCGCGAACATGTACAGCTCACCGGTTGCGACAACCAAGGGAATGATTACTGGCAATATCAATCAAAATGATTCGCAGGTTCAGTCAACGGCACTGGGAGCGCCGATTACCTTCAACTTTTTCGACAGTCAGGGCTATCCGTATACAGCGCAGTTTCGGGTGAAAAAAGGCGCCAACCCAGGGTCATATGATTTGACCTTAGAAAAGGTAACAGATCAAAACTCTCAGAATATCATGACAACAACCACTCCTCCTATGGCCATTGCGGCTGTAACATTGACCTTTGACGCTGCGGGAAATATTGCCGATCCGACCACCGCCAAGTTTAATATTCCGGCAGTAGAAACCGCGTTTAAATCAAAGATTTCGGACATTGAAATCGATTTTTCCAAGGTGACGCAATTCTCCGGAAATACTACGATTCAGGGAGTAAGAGGTGATAAGGACAAAGTCGGAGCAGGCAATATGGCAGGTGAAATGTCAGGCTACCAGATCGGCGGCGACGGCAGGATTTTAGCGAAGTATTCCAATGGCGATTCCAAGCTGCTCGGGCAGATCGTAATTGCCGACTTTGACAATCCGGCAGGTCTGCAAAAGGAAGGGAATAACCTATTTGGAACGACGATGAACTCCGGTGAGTTTAACGGGATTGGTAAGGACGCAACGTCGATCGGTTCGACTATAAACTCCGGCGTATTGGAGATGAGCAATGTCGACCTGTCGCTTGAGTTTACTGAAATGATTACAACACAAAGAGGCTTTCAAGCTAATTCAAGAGTAATTACAACATCAGATGAAATCTTGCAGGAATTAGTAAATCTAAAAAGATAATGCTTAAGTAAAAGGAAAGCCTGAAAGAGAACCTGTTTCTTTATCAAGCTTTCCTTTTCTTGCCGCTTGGCTTTTCACTGAAAAGGGACTTTCGCGCTGGAAAATCAGCTGAAAAACGTGAATAAAAGCGATTTTGGCAGAAGGGAAAAGTTGAGTAAAGGCTTTACTTTTTGAAATAATATTGATATAATAAAATCAGCATGTCCACGGTCTTACCGCAGAGAAAGTCATAAAAGCAGAAAAAAGGGGGAAGGACAGGGAGAAGCGCCGAAAATTGTCGTTTTTTGCAGAAAAGAGGAGAGCAGATGATATATGTTACCAAATTAAACAATGTGGAAATTTTGCTCAATGAGGATTTGATCGAAGTGATCGAAGAAACACCGGATACAATCGTTACGCTGACAACAGGCAGAAAGCTGATAGTCAAGGAAACAAAGGAAGAACTCTATCAAAAAGTATATGAATATAAAAAGCAATTTATCATAAATAAGAATTAAAATAGACGAGGTGGAATTGTGGATTTAGCATCAATTATTGGTTTGATATTAGGAATATTCTTTTTTGTAATTTCTATTATAATAAATGGCGGCGTGGGCTCGCTGTCTAACTTTGTCGATCCGTCTTCGGTGTTGATCGTTATCGGCGGCGCGCTTGGCTCGCTGATGATAACCTTTCCGATGGTGAAATTTTTTAATGGCTTAAAGGGAGCTGGGCTGGTATTTAAAGATATCAAAAACAATGAAGGCAAAATGATTCAGGATATTATTCAACTCTCCAATATTGCCAGAAAAGAAGGACTTTTGGCGCTGGAGGAAGCGGCGAATAATGTAAACGACGCATTTTTGAAAAAGGGCATTCTACTGATCGTTGACGGCACGGATCCCGAACTGGTTCGGAATATTTTGGAAACGGAAATTATTTATATTGAGGAGCGACATGGCTCTGTTCAAGAATTTTGGGCAAAAGTTGGCGAGCTCGGTCCGGCTTGGGGTATGATCGGTACGCTGATTGGTCTGATAAACATGCTTAAGGCGGTAGGCGGCGATTCGTCGGCGATTGGTCCGTCGATGGCAGTGGCCTTGATCACGACGCTGTATGGTTCTCTTTTGGCAAACTTTATTGCGATCCCCTTTACTTCCAAGCTGAAAATCCGTTCTACGGAGGAGATGATGGTAAAGGAGGTCATGGTGGAGGGACTGCTTTCGATTCAAGCCGGTGAAAATCCAAGAGTTATTGAAGAAAAGCTGAAAGCATTCTTATCGCCGAAAATGCAGACGCAGATGGCGGCAGAAACTACGGAAGCGGGTGAATAGGTATGGCAAGAAAGAAAAAGGACGGCGGAGGCGGCGGAGGTGGCGGCGCTCCGGCGTGGATGACTACTTATGGCGATATGGTGACGCTGCTCTTATGCTTTTTCGTTTTGCTGTTTTCCATGTCAACCATCAATCAGGAAAAGTTTCAGAAAGTAATGGAATATTTTACCGGTACCGGTGAATTCATGTCGGATTTTTATCCCGGCGGAGAGGCCATGGTAGGAGGAGAGCTGTTTATTAACGGTACGGTTCAACTGGAAAATATTGATGTCGTTGTCAGCGGCGGCAGTCAAACTTTAAATTCCGAGGCGGATTCGGAAGAGGAAGGCGAGGAAGAATATGAGGGCTTGACCGCAGAGGAGCTGGAGGAACTGCAAAGACTGGAAACAGCGCAGAAAATTGCTGAAACCATACAGCAGGAGGTTGCCAGCGACGAATTAAACTCTGAAATTCAGGTGGCCTATACGCCGAATTATGTGAAATTGACCTTGCGCGGCGAATATTTATTTGACAGCGGCAGAGCAGAGCTTAAGCCGGACGCGGTCGAAGCGATCAAAGTGATTTCTAAGGTTTTAAGGGAATCCCAATTCAATAATTATGATATCCAGGTCGAGGGACACACCGACAATCGGCCGATCAATACCGGCTTTTATAAAAGCAATCGCTATCTTTCTGCGGCTAGAGCCATTGCAGTAGAGGAGGAGCTAGTTGACATTCATGGTTTTGATCCCCAAAAGGTGTCCAGCACCGGCTATGGAGAATTCCACCCGATTGATACCAACGCCACTCCAGAAGGGCAGGCGCATAATCGGCGAGTGGAGATTAAATTGCTGTTAAAGACGCAGGAAAAGATACTAGATGAAACAGAGCTGGCCGCGGGAACAGAGGCACAGCCGACAGAAGCCGAACAGGCAGCGAAAGCAGAGCAATCAACAGAGGAACAGACGCAGCAGCAAGTAAATGCACAGACAGAACAATAAGACTGCAAGACGTGAAATAAAAATGTTTTAAGGATCAAGGAGGATTTATCCGTGGAAAAATTATTACCGATTATCAATCTGGTTTTAACAGTAGTAGCAATTGTGGTATGTGTTATTACGCTGTTGTCTGTAAATGGCATAAAGGGGGAATTGGCGAATATGGCATCTGCTGTCGATATGAGCAATGCTGCTATTTCACCCAATATTCCTTTGTCGCAGCAAAGCTTATATAATATGGAAAAGCAGTTTATTTTTACCTATCCGCCGCTGGAGGGCGAGAAAAAAACAACCAATGTTGTAGTCAATATCGGTTTTGTACTCAATAACGAAGAAAAAGATGCTGCCGATGTTATGGCTCAATTTACCGAAAAGCAATCGTTGATTCGCGATCGAATTCAGACAATGATAAAAGAGAAAACCGAAAATCCTTTCGCAGATGTAGAATCGCAGCGCCTGTTAAAGGAAGAAATTTTGACGCTGGTGCGGAAACTGTTTGAAACCAATTCGATCATCGATGTTGTATTTTCCGATGTTTTGTCAAGCCAAAGATAATGAAAAGCGTTTGTCCCCTAAGGAGGTGAGGCTGTGAGCGATATCCTGAGTCAAAGTGAAATAGATCAGCTGCTCAATGCACTAAGCGCCGGAGAACTCGATGTTGATGAATATCAGGCGGAAAAAGGCGAAAAACAGATCAAAGAATATGACTTTTCCAGACCGGCAAAATTTGCAAAGGATCATCTCAGAACCTTGGAGATTATTCATGAGCATTATGCCAGATTGCTGGCAACATTACTTTCAGGCAGGATGAGGACGGGCTGCCAGCTAGAAGTGATCAGCTCTGAGGCGATCTCTTATTCAGAGTTTGCCAATGCCTTATCCAATCCGGTTTTGCTTGGAATCTTGGAAGTAAGGCCGCTGAAAGGCAATTTTGTAATAGAAATGTCGTCCAATATTGGATTTGCCATCGTTGACCGGCTGCTTGGCGGCAATGGAACCGGAGTCATTTCCGGCAGAGATTTTACGGAAATTGAGTTGACCGTGATCCAAAAGGTTATGTCGCTGATGATTGACGAAATGGTTGAAGCGTGGAAGAATGTGGTCAATATTACACCAAGATTGACCCAAATCGAAACAAATCCTCAGTTTGCACAATTTATTTCGCCAACCGAGATTGTGGCGCTGATTACATTGAATCTGAGAATTGGCAATGTAGAAGGACTGATGAACCTCTGCGTTCCTTATATTACGATTGAGCCAATCATGGATAAGCTAAATACCAGATATTGGTTCAGTTCAGCGAAGGAAACAAATATTGAACTATACGGACAGTATATCGAAAAACAGATTGAGCTGTCAGAAATTCCGGTTAAGGTGGTGCTGGGCAAGACGAATATATCCATTGATGATTTTATACATCTGCAATGCGGCGACATTATCCGGCTGGATCAAAAGATTAATGAAGAAGTAGAAGTGTTAGTAGGAAATCTGCCGAAATTTTACGGAAAAGCCGGCTTGTCGGCTGGGAAAAATGCAGTTATGATAACCGGCGTCATGAATAGGGAGGATGAATAATGAGCGATTTATTATCACAAGAAGAAATCAATGCTTTGCTCCAAGGCAGAGAAGAAGCGGATTTCGATTCGGCAGAGCAGATTGCAGATCTGGAGCCGCAGGAGAAGGATGCGATTGGTGAGGTTTCTAATATAAGTATGGGGGCGGCAGCCACCTCATTATCAACTCTTGTCAATCAAAAAGTGACCATTACCACACCGGAGGTCATGGTTGTTGATTGGGATAGTTTTGTCAAGAAGCATACCACACCGTATGTAACTGTCCAGTTGAAGTACAAAGAAGGCCTAGAAGGAAATAATATTTTGGTGCTCTTGGAGGAGGATGCCAAGATTATCACGGATTTGATGATGGGCGGAGATGGCACCAATGTTGCAGAGGAGCTTTCCGATCTGCATTTAAGTGCCATCAGCGAAGCAATGAATCAGATGATCGGAGCTTCCGCCACAGCGCTTTCTTCCATGTTTAAGAAAAAGATAGATATTTTGCCGCCGATTGCTTCCAAATTAGATTTGGTTGATGCTAAGCCGGAGGGAGCAGATACTAGCAACCAGTTTATTGAGGTTGATTTCCGGATCAAAATCGGAGAATTGGTTGACAATACCCTGTCACAGATTTATCCCTTGGAATTTGCCAAGGAGGTCATTGATATCTTTATGGAACGCAAGAAGCATATGGACGCGCCTAAAGCGGCGCCAGCAGATTCTGCGCCGGCTCCTGCTAAAGCGGCTCCGGCTGCTGCTCCAACTCCGGCGCCCATGCCGCAAATGAATCATTCGGCATCGCCGGCATATCAGCCGTCAGCGGCAATTTATTCCAATCCGGTCGAGGTGCAGCCAGCACAATTCCAAAGCTTTGAAATGTCTGCACTGATTCAGCAGAAGGAAAACATAGGGCTTATTATGGATGTTCAGCTGGAGGTTACAGTCGAGTTGGGCAGAACTAGGCGCAGCATCAAGGAAATATTGGAGCTGGCTCCGGGCAGTATTATTGAACTGAATAAACTGTCGGGCGAGCCGATTGACATATTGGTAAACGGCAAGATTGTCGCCAAGGGTGAAGTGGTTGTTATTGAGGAGAATTTCAGTATCCGGGTAACAGAAATCTTAAAATAGGTTCATGCCAATAGGTCGTTTTTTTGTCGCTGGATGGTTTAAAAGGTTGGAAGAGGTCTTGGAGAAGGGATTTTGGCAAAGACTTAGACAAGCTTTTAATAGTGCTGGCGTCAGCAGAAAAAATAAGGAAATGATCTGCTCTGAGCGTGAACGCGGAAAGCCAGAGTGCTACAGAGCAGAAAACGATAAATGAAAAGCCGAAAATTAGGAAAAGACAAAGTATAAAAGAGAGATGAAGGAGACAAAAATGGCAGATAAAAGTATTTTGATTGTAGACGACGCTGCATTTATGAGAATGATGATCAAGGATATCTTGACCAAAAATGGCTATAATGTAGTAGGAGAGGCAGAAAATGGAGCGAAGGCGGTAGAAAAATACAATGAGCTGAAGCCTTCTCTGGTGGTTATGGATATTACGATGCCGGAGATGGATGGAATTGAAGCAGTAAAGGCCATCAAAGCAGCCGATCCGAAGGCCAACATCATCATGTGCTCAGCAATGGGACAGCAGGCGATGGTTATCGAGTCCATTCAGGCAGGGGCAAAGGATTTTATTGTAAAACCGTTTGACAGAGATAGAGTTATTGAAGCGGTCAGTAAAGTAATAGGGTAAGATACCTATGCCTAGGCAAATTTTAGAAATACTTTTATTACTGCTGGCGTTTCTTGCGATCCTCTGGGCAGCGCAGTTTGCCAGCAGGAAAATTGCCGGGATGCAGTTAGGCAGACAAAAGGGACAATCCTTGCAGCTGATAGAAGCGATTTATGTTTCTCCCGGGAAAATGCTGCAAATCATTCAAGTGGGGGGAAGATTTTTTTTGATTGCGGTGTATAAGGAGGGGGTTACTTTTCTGACGGAGTTGAGCGCAGAAGACGCAATGAAAAAAACAGAAACAATACCTGCCGGAAAATCCCCTTTTGCCGATTATTTAAGTAAATTAAAAGAGAAGGCAGGCCACAAGGATGAGAAATAAAATTCAAAAAAAAGGCATACAATTTCATAAGCATAAGATATTGAGTTTTTTAGGAGTATTTGTAGCTATTTTTCATTTAGGCGGATCACAAGTCATATGGGCAACCGGTGATGCTGTTCCAATTCCATTTTCGTTTGACTTTAGCGTTAAAGCGGCGGAAAATGGCGCCGATGTTGTAAATAGCTTGCAGATACTTTTTATTTTAACCCTGATCGCCATGGCTCCCTCTCTGATCCTGATGCTGACCTCCTTTACCAGAGTGCTGGTGGTGCTGCATTTTACCAGAACGGCGCTGGGAACGCAGCAGGCGCCGCCGAATCAGGTTTTGATCGGTTTGGCGCTGTTCATCACTCTTTTTATTATGGCGCCGATTGGCAATCAGATCAATCAGCAGGCACTCGAGCCGTATTCCAGAGGAGAGATCAGTCAGGAGCAGGCGATAGAGCGGGGATTGGCGCCCTTGCGGGAGTTTATGCTGAAGCAGACCAATGATAAGGACTTGAAGCTGTTTTTGGAGATTGCCGAAATTGGTACAGTTCCGTCGGTTGATGAGATTCCGGTTACGACAATCATACCAGCCTTTGTTATTTCCGAGCTGAGAGCAGCCTTTATCATGGGCTTTCTCATCTATATTCCCTTTATTGTCATTGATATGGTGGTGTCCAGTACGCTGATGTCGATGGGAATGATGATGCTTCCACCAGTGATGATCTCTATGCCATTTAAATTACTGCTTTTTATTGTGGCGGATGGCTGGAATCTGATTATTGGGCAGCTGGTGCAGACCTTTTATCACTGAAAAGGGGTGGAGATAGATGAATACGGATTTGGTTTTGGACTTTGCCAGAGAGGCAGTCTACACAGTGATTATGGCATCCGGTCCACTGCTTTTGCTGGCGCTGGTAGTGGGGCTTTTGGTCAGTATTTTTCAGACCATCACTTCGATTCAAGAGCAGACGCTGGCATTTGTGCCGAAGATTTTGGCGATTTTTATCGGTGTGCTAGTGTTCGGTTCTTTTATGGGAGGACAGATTCTGGAATTTTTTAAAAAAGCGGTGATGAGCTTTGGTGAATTTATTATCAAATAGCTGGGAAGCGAGATAGGAGAAACAAATGGTGGCATTGCTGAAGCTGGGCTATATTGAAACATTTCTGCTGGTTTTTACCAGAATCTTGGGAATGTTTATTATGATTCCGTTTTTTGGCAGCCAAAATACTCCCAGACGAGCGAGGGCTTTATTGGCTTTTTTGCTTTCCTTTCTTATGCTGCAACTCATGCCGCTGAAAAGTCCTGTCAGTACAGATCTGCCGCTGGAATATGTTTTAGCTATGGGAAAGGAATTTTTTACCGGCTGGATGCTGGGCTTTGCCGTCTATCTGGTATACTCGACCTTGACTATGGCGGGACAGTTTATCGATGCGCAGGTGGGTCTGTCCATGGCAAGCATGATTGACCCATCTAGCCAAATGCATTTTACGGTGACGGGAAATCTCTATTACTTTATCTTGATTTTTATTATTTTGATGACACGTACCTATTATTATTTTTTGGAAGGCCTAAAGCGTAGCTATCGGCTGATTCCCTTGGGAGGAATGAGCCTTAGCTACGACCTATATGATTCGATGTTTTACTTCCTGCGGGATTATTTTTTGATTGCCCTGCAAATTGCCCTGCTGGTTTTTTTTGTTATGATGATCAGCAATGCGGTTTTTGGGATACTGGCGCGGACGGCGCCGCAGCTGAACATGTTTGTGGTAGGTTTTCCGATTAAGCTTTTGCTGGGGCTTTTGACAATTTATGTTACATTCTTTGTCTTTGAGGGGCTCAGCGCCATGGTAATCGACCGCGGTGTGGAAACCATGACTGATTTTATTAGGGGGATGAGCGGGCAGTGAAGTCGGAAAATGAAATCAAATATTTTCTTCGCTTGGACTTGCAGCTGTTCGCCTCCGAAGAAAAAACAGAACAGCCGACCAGCAAAAAGCGGGAAAAGGTTAGAAAGGACGGACAGGTTGCCAGAAGCAATGAGATTACGACGGCGTTTCTGCTGATTCTGATGTTCTTTGCCATTCGATTGTTTGCGCCGGAAGCAAAGGCTCGGTTTTTAGAGCTTTTTAATAAATGCGTGCGCTTGTTTTATTTGGAGGAGCTGAATGAAAAAATTGCCAATGCCCTGATGTGGGAAATCTCTAAGGATATGCTGCTGATGGTCTGGCCCTTTTTATTGATCGCGGTGGCAGTCGGTCTGATTACCAACATTGCGCAGGTTGGCTGGCTGGTCAGCTGGAAGCCGCTTCAGCCGAAGCTTTCCAATATCAATCCAGTAAGCGGGATGAAGCGAATATTTTCTATGCGCACGGTGATTGAACTTTTGAAAGCAATCTTTAAGATTGCATTAATTTCAATTCTTGTGTATAATACAATAAAGAATTATGACAATCTGGCGGTTAATCTTTACCAAATGGAGCCTTTGAGCGCATATCAGGTAGTCTTTGAGATCATATTGGAGCTTTGCATCCGAATCGGCTGGTTTTTTATTCTTGTGGCAGCCGTGGACTATGCCTATACCCGATTTAAATTTGAAAAGGACATCAAAATGACGAAGCAAGAGGTGAAGGATGAGTACCGCGACTCGGAAGGAAATCCGGAAATCAAGGGCAAGATTCGGCAGAAGATGAGAGAAGTGGCGATGCGCCGGATGATGCAGGATTTGCCGAAGGCGGATGTGATTATTACCAACCCGACGCATTTTGCGGTGGCGTTAAAATATGATGACTTGTCGGATGCGGCGCCGATTGTGATTGCCAAGGGAGTGGATCTGGTTGCCAGAAATATCCGAGACAAGGCGAAGGAATACGGAATTGAGATTATGGAAAACAAAGCTCTTGCCCGAACCTTGTATTATACTGTAGAAATTGGAGAGGAAATTCCGCCGGAGCTGTATCAGGCGGTGGCGGAGATATTAGCATTTGTATATTCTATGAAAAATGAGGGAGTCGTTATTTAAATGAAAGCCGGAGATTTTATTTTAGGTCTTTTTATTGTTCTGACAGTCATTCTGATGATTCTGCCTTTGGGCGGAGTGGCCATCAGTATTTTGATTACGGTTAATTTGCTCCTGTCTTTGATTATTTTGTTCAATGCCCTGTTTGCCAAGGAAGCCCTTGACATGTCGGCGTTTCCCACCATTTTGCTGTTTACCACCATGTTTCGGCTGGCGCTCAACGTTTCTTCGACTAGAGCGATTCTGACGAACGGACCGGAAGCGGCGGGGAATGTTATCATGACCTTTGGCTCCTTTGTTGGCGGCAACAATCTGGTTGTCGGCATCATTGTCTTTTTCATCCTTGTGCTTATCAACTTTTTGGTTATTACCAAGGGCTCCGAGCGGGTAGCGGAGGTTTCCGCCCGCTTTACGCTGGACGCTATGCCGGGAAAGCAAATGGCGATTGACGCCGATCTCAATTCCGGCTTGATAGATGAGGCACAGGCGCGTAAGCGCAGAGAAAAGATACAGGATGAGGCCAGCTTCTTTGGTTCGATGGACGGTGCCGCCAAATTCGTTAAAGGCGACGCGATTGCCGGCCTGATTATTACCTTTGTCAATATTGTCGGTGGAATTGTCATTGGCGTGGTGCAGCTGGGGATGACTACGCAGGAAGCTATGCAGCAGTACACCATTGTTACGATTGGCGACGGCTTGGTCAGCCAGATTCCGGCGCTTTTGATTTCCCTGGCGACCGGTATTTTGGTCACAAAGGTATCCAAGGAGGCGGAAATTAGCGATACTGTTGGCAAGCAGCTGTTTACTCTGCCTAAGGTCATGTATATGGCGGGCGGTGTTTTAGCGTTTTTGGGCATTGTTACCCCGCTTGATGCAATCATCGTCAGCGGCATTGGCGTAATGACGCTGATTGCCGGCAAAAAAATGGCAGACAACTTGAAGGTATTTGAAACACAGGATGAAATCACCATGGAAGAGGAGGCGGCCGAGGAAATTCGCAAGCCGGAAAATGTCATTAATCTCTTGCAGGTGGATCCGATCGAATTGGAATTTGGCTATGGTATTATTCCATTGGCAGACTCGTCGCAGGGCGGCGACCTACTTGACCGTGTGGTGATGATTCGCCGTCAGATTGCTCTGGAGCTTGGCGCGATCGTGCCGATTATCCGCCTGAGAGATAATATTCAGCTTAGTCCGAATCAGTATGTTATTAAAATCAAAGGCAATGTCATCGCGGAAGGGGAAATCCTCTTTGACCACTACTTAGCAATGGATCCGGGCTATGTGGAGGAGCAGATCGATGGAATTGAAACAATTGAGCCGGCCTTTCGTTTGCCGGCGCTTTGGATTACTGAAAATCAGAGAGAAAGAGCCGAAGCCGTTGGCTATACTGTGGTGGATCCGCCATCCATTATTGCCACCCATTTGACAGAGGTAATCAAAAATCATTTAGATGAGCTGATTACACGGCAAGAGGTGAAGAATTTGATTAACAAGGTGGCCGAAGACAATCAGACCCTGATTGACGAGCTGGTGCCGAAGCTCCTTACCGTGGGCGAAATCCAAAAGGTTTTGACCAACTTGCTGGCGGAGGGGATTTCTATTCGGGATTTGGTAACCATTTTTGAAACCCTGGCAGATCATGCGATTGTGACGAAGGATATTGATGTTTTGACAGAGTACGCTAGGCAGTCGCAGAAGAGAAGCATCAGCAGCAAATTTTTGGAAGAGCAGAATCAGCAAGTGCTGACGCTGGATCCGGCTGTAGAGAGTATGATTATGGAGTCGGTTAAGCATTCGGAGCAGGGAACCTATCTAACCCTTGATCCGGAGATCATTTCCGAGATTATTGCTGTAACGGATAAGGCAGTGCGCAAGCTGACCGATATGGGAAGGATGCCGATCATCATTACCTCCCCGATCCTGCGAATTTACTATAAAAGAATTATTCAGGAGCAGCTTCCAGAGGTGGTGGTGATTTCCTACAATGAAATTGACGCGGCCACAGAGCTGCAATCGGTAGGGATGGTGAGCTTATCATGAAAATAATGAAATATCAGGCCGCAACCGAAAGACAGGCAATGCTTTTGGCCAGAGAGGAGCTTGGCAAAGACGCACTGATTTTGTCTATCAAGTCGATCAAGCCCAAAGGAATCTTTCGCTGGCTGCGTAAGCCCTATGTCGAGATAACGGCGGCGATTGACGAAAACCAAGAAAAGAAGGCAAAGCCGGAAGACAAGGAATTGGCGGAGTTTAAAAGCTTTTTGCAGGAATTGTCAAATAAGCAGCGCGAACTAGAGGAATTGACCCAAAAAAGGACGGAAAGCCTGCCCGCCAAGGCTCCCGCCGCACCTGCCGTTCCGGTCAAAGCTTCCCACAGCAATCAGGAAATGGCAGAGGATTCGCAGGTTCTGATCGGGCAGGTAATCTATGAGCAATTAATTGAAAATGAGGTTGATTCCAAGCTGGCTGACAAGCTTTTGGCAGATTTGCTAGCGGAGGCGAGAGCCTTTGACTTGGAGGAGGGCTTAAATTTTGTTTATCGAAAAATCGTTAAGGAATTGTCGGAAATTGAGCCGATTAATATCCGAAACGGAAGGGCTAGACCCGTTTTCTTCATCGGCTCGACTGGTGTCGGTAAGACCACAACGATTGCCAAGCTGGCGTCGCTCTTTACCTTAGAAAAGAAATGCAAGGTGGCGCTTATTACCGCAGATACATACCGGATTGCGGCGGTTGAGCAGCTTAGAACCTATGCCAATATTTTAAATATTCCTATTCGAGTTATTTACAAGGAAGAGGAAATTATGAGCTGCATTGAGGAGTTTTCTGACTGCGATCTGATTTTGATTGATACGGCGGGCAGATCTTATCAGGATACACACCATTTGGAGGAGCTTAGGCAGCTTTTGGAGCAGGTGGAGGAAAAGCAGATTTATCTGGTGCTTAGCCTTTCCACCAAAAACAGCGATTTGAAAAAAACGGTGGCTGCCTATGATTTTGCCGATTTTTCCCTGATTTTTACCAAGCTTGACGAAACCTTGGCATATGGCAGTATCTTGAATTTGAAGTATGAAACGACTAAGCCGCTGTCCTATATTACGACAGGACAAAATGTTCCGGAGGATATCGCTGAGCTTGATCCCTATGAGGTAGCAAGTAAAATACTGGGAGGAGTGAATTCTTAATGGATCAGGCAGCAAAGCTAAGAGATATTATTCGGCAGGCGCAGGCCGGAGAGTTTAATACGCAGCCGCCTAAGCAAAAGGCGCGGGTGATTACCGTTACCAGCGGCAAGGGCGGAGTCGGCAAGAGCAATATCAGCGTTAATTTGGCGGTACAGTTTCAAAAACAAGGGAAAAAGGTGGTAATTTTTGACGCGGACTTTGGATTAGCCAATGTAGAGGTTATTTTCGGAATTATGCCCAAATACAATATTTTGGATCTGATTGACCGGAAGATGTCAATATTTGACGTGTTGACCGAAGGACCGATGGGGATTCGGTTTTTGTCCGGCGGATCGGGAATCGGACAGCTTCTGAATTTGTCCGCTGATCAGATAGAATATTTGGTGAAACAGCTGGAAATTTTAGATCAGTATGCCGATATAATAATAATAGACACTGGCGCAGGGATTAATGAAGCGGTTTTGGCATTTGCCTTTGTGTCATCGGAGATCCTGATTGTGACGACTCCGGAGCCGACGGCGATTACAGACGCCTATGCCCTTATCAAATCAATCTGCAATAGTCCGCAGTTTACGCAGGCCAAGCCGAAAATGCGGCTTATCGTCAATAAAAGCCGAACACTGCGAGAAAGCGATGAGGTTTTTGAAAAGCTGAATAAGGTGACGCAGCGCTTTTTGGATATTTCCTTGGAAAAGCTGGGATATCTGCCTGATGATCGGGCGTTGGTTGATGCGGTAATAGAAAGGAAGCCCTTTTCGATTATCTATCCCAGAGCCGCGGTGACAAAAGGAATTGAGGATATTGCAAAAAAAATATTGCTGGAAGAACAAGCGGATATTCAGAAGGAAACGCAATCCAAAGGTCTAAGTTCTATTTTCAGTAAAATATTCCATCGCAGATAACAGGAGGTTAGAATGGAAGAAAAAACACTTCAGGAAGGCAGCAAATTAGAAATTGTAGACCATCAGAGGAACGGCAATCGGCATACCTATTACAGCGTAATCACGAATATTTTGTCGGAATCGGTATTTGATATTCAGGCTCCGCTGGAAAAGGGTGTGGTTGTTCCGCTGGAACTGGAAAAGGAATATGAATGCTTTTTTATTACTATATATGGTTTGTTTCGATGTAAGGTCATTATGCAGCAAAGACATGTTGAAGCAGGGCTTCATTTCCTGCGGATGCGTGTGATTACCGCCATCACCAAATATCAAAGACGAGGCTTTTATCGGCTTGACGATATCTTTGATTTTCGATATTATAATAATTTAACCGGTCAATGGAAAGAAGCCACTACCATAGATATCAGCGGCAATGGCATCAAATGTATTACCAAAGAAGAATTAACCAAGGGAACGAGAGTGCTCTGCGAGCTGAATCTGGAAATTGAAAAAAAGGTGTATACCGTTACCAACCAAGCCGAGGTAATCGATACGGAAGTGGTTAATTTGGTGGAAAGGCGTTTTGAAACGCGCTGGGTATTTATTGATATTCCGACGACCAAGCAGGATATCATTATTAAATATATTTACGATGAACAAAGAAGACGACGAAAAAAAGAAAGCAGGTAGGCAGAAAATGTCCAAAAGGAAAATCCTTATAATTGATGATTCGGCATTTACAAGGAAAGTACTTTCTACTATAATAGAGGAAGACGGCCGTCTGGAGCTTGTCGGAACCGCCAAAAATGGAAAAGAAGGCTTGGAAATGGCTCTGGCGCTGGATCCTGATGTTGTTTCGGTCGACGTAGAAATGCCGATTATGAATGGTTTGACCATGATCAAGGAGCTGATGAGTAAGAAAGATATCCCGATCGTGGTGGTTAGTTCTTTGACCAAGGAGGGAGCTAAGGAAACCATTCAGGCGCTGGAATACGGAGCATTTGATTTTATCGCTAAGCCCAGCAGCATTTTTGGCTTAAAAAGCGAGGAAGTGTTTGCCGAATATGCGGAAAAGCTGTATACTGCGGCGATGACAAAAAAACAAACGGGAATGGCTGCTGCAAAAAAACAGGAGATTAGAAGTGTTCCGCGTTTTGAAGCTCCGCTTAAACCGCTGGACAAAAAAAAGTCGCAGCGAGCAGCCGTGAAGCTGGTGGCGATCGGCACCTCGACCGGCGGGCCGAAGGCTTTGCCGGATGTATTGATGCAGCTTCCGGCGGATTTTCCGGCAGGAATCGTCATTGTCCAGCATATGCCTCCGGGCTTCACTAAATCGCTGGCGGGAAGATTGGATCAGCTTTCTGCTATCCATGTGAAGGAGGCGGAGGACGGAGAGCAGATTATGGAGGCGACTGCCTATGTTGCGCCGGGCGACAGACATCTTAAGGTAGTGGAAAAATTGGGGAAATATTATGTTGAATTGGACGACGGCCCCAAGAAAGGACCTCATAAACCGGCAGTGGATGTGATGATGAGCTCCCTTGCAAAGCTGCCGCCCCGAAAGCTGATTGCTGTGATCATGACCGGTATGGGGAGCGACGGCTGCGACGGAATGGAGGAGCTGAAAAAAGCAAACAACACTCACATTATTGCACAGGACGAAGCCTCCTGCGTAGTATACGGAATGCCCAGAGCAGTGGTTCAAAAGAAACTGGCAGATGAGATTGTGCCGTTAAGTCAGATTGCTCAAGCGATCAAGAATAAGTTGGAGGTACTTTAGAATGGATACATCCCAATATTTAGAAATGTTCATAGAAGAATCCAAGGAGCATTTGCAAAGCTTAAATGAAACTTTGCTGGTACTAGAAAATTCACCGGAAGAAATTGACATGATTAACAGCGTCTTTCGGGTCGCGCATACCTTAAAGGGCATGGCGGGAATGATGGGCTTCATGCGGATGAACAGTCTGACGCATAACATGGAAAATGTATTGTCGGAGATCCGTACCGGAAAGATTCATATTACGCCGGAACTGTTGGATATTTTATTTCAGTGTCTGGATGCGCTGGAGCAGTATGTGGAGGAAATCACCAATACCGGCGGAGAAGGCGAGGAAGCCTATACGGGGATTATTGAACAGCTCAATGAAATTTTGAAAAACGGCGGCACCGTTGGTGAGTCGTCGGCATCGGCTTCTGCCGCTGCGCCGGCAGCAACAGTAGAGACAGCGCCGGAAAAACAAAAGGAAGTGGCAAGCATAAAGGTTGCCCTAAATGAATTTGAGCAAAATATTATTCAAAAAGCGAATGAAAGCGGGATGCTGGCTTTTTCCGTAAGAGTAAAAATCGATGAAAAGAGTATGCTGAAGGCTGCCAGAGCATTTATTGTTTATAAAACACTGGAAGATATGGGAGAGATTATCAAGACCGAACCATCCGTTCAAGACATTGAGGAAGAAAAGTTTGAGCAGGAATTCTTCATTTACATGGTCACAGAACATGACAAGGAAGAACTGATCAAGGAGGTTTCTGGAATCAGCGAGGTGGCGGAGGTCGAGGTCGGATTAGTTGATGCTGCATTGGAGAAGGCGCCCGAAGAGCCGAAGCCGGAAACGAAGGAGGAGCCGAAGAAGGAGACTGCTCCGGAAGCGGCGGGCAAGACAGAACCAGCAGCCAAGGCGGCGGCAATGCCAGCAGCAGCGGCAGCCAAGCCGGCTCCAGCCAAAGCAGAAAGCAGTAATACGCCAAAGACCAATACGACGGTACGGGTCGATGTCGAGCGCTTGGACAATCTGATGAATCTGGTCAGCGAATTGATTATTGTCAAGAATGGACTGGAAACCGTTAGCAAGGGCAGCCAGAATTCCAATGAGCAGATTGAATATTTGGAAAGAATCACAACCAATCTCCACGAATCCGTAATGAAGGTGCGAATGGTACCGGTCGAGCGAGTCTTTAACCGTTTCCCCCGCTTGATTCGCGACCTGTCGAGAAATCTGAACAAAAAGATGGAGCTGGAAATGTCCGGAGAAGAAACAGAGATTGACCGTACTGTAATAGACGAAATCGGCGATCCGCTGGTTCATCTTATTCGCAATTCGGCGGATCATGGCTTGGAATCAACGGAGGTTCGGATTGCCAGAGGCAAGGACGAGGTGGGTCATGTTTATCTGGATGCCTATCAGGACGGAAACAATGTAGTGATCGAGGTATCAGACGACGGCAACGGCATCGACGTGGAAAAGGTTCGCAATAAGGCGGTGGAAAAAGGCGCGATCACGGAGGAGGAAGCGGCTTCGATGCAGGATAAGGAGATTATCGGGCTGCTGTTTCGTCCAAGCTTTTCGACAGCGGAAAAAATTTCAGATGTATCGGGTAGAGGCGTTGGACTGGATGTGGTCAAGACTAAGATTGAGGGCTTAGGCGGAGATATCGAGGTCAAGACCGAGCTGACTAAGGGCAGTAAATTTATTATTCGCCTGCCTCTGACGCTTGCTATTATTCAAGGCTTGATGGTAGAAATCGGCAACGAGAAGTATGCGATTCCCTTAAGCACCATCCAAACAATTGAGGATGTTGATATTTCCGAGATCAAGTATGTACAAAATGAGGAAGTGATCCATCTGCGCAACAAAGTCATTCCGATTTGCCATCTGGAAAAGGCGCTGGGTATCGTGCGCAAGGAGGAAGTGACAAGACAGAAATTGACGGTGGTTATCGTCAATCGCGGCGAAAAGCTTTTGGCTTTGGCAGTGGATAATTTGATTGGACAGCAGGAGGTTGTCATCAAAAATCTTGGCCAATATCTGAAAGATGTCAAGAATATTGCCGGAGCTACGATTTTGGGCAACGGGGAAGTGGCATTGATTTTAGATGTCAGCTCACTGTTTTAAAGGAGGAGATCATGGAAAGCAATAAAAAGGGATCGGCGGAATTGGAAGTGGCGGATCAAACATTGAAGCAGTACATTGTGATTCGGTTTAATAAGGAGCAGTTTGGCATCAGCATCAACTATATTCAAAATATTGTGCGGATGACTTCCATTACCAGAGTGCCAAATGTGCCGGAATATATTAAGGGAGTTATCAATTTAAGAGGTGAAATCATTCCGATTATGAGCCTTCGGATCAAGCTTGATTTGGAGCCGGATGTGATTACGAATCAGACAAGGATCATCATTGTCAGCGTGGACGGCAATTTGATCGGATTATTTGTTGACGAAGTAATGGAAGTATTGATTTTAGAGGATGACCAGATCGACAAGCAAGTCAAGGAAGGTACGGACAAAAAATCAAAATATATCTATGGTGTGGGCAAATTGGAGGATCGGCTGATTTCGCTGTTTAATGTGGAGCAGATTATTGCGGAATAAGGAGGCAAATATGGACAGAGAATATGGCAATCTGGATCCGACACGGTTGGACGTACTGCGGGAGCTGGGAAATATTGGAGCCGGAAATGCAACAACAGCCCTTTCCCAGATGATTAACAAAAAAGTCGATATGGGAGTACCCAAGGCGGAGCTTATTAAGATTGAGAAAATTTCTCAAATTTTGGGTGGAGAAGAAAATCTGGTAGTTGGCATTTTGCTTGGTATTGAGGGCGATGTGCAGGGCATGATGATGTTTGTGCAGGAGCAGGTATCGGCGCATCATTTGGTTAATCTGTTAATGGGAAGGGATTTAGAGGACTTTTCCGAATTTACCGATATGGACTTGTCGGCATTGCAGGAAATAGGAAATATCATCACGGGAGCGTATTTGAATTCTTTGTCCTCTTTGACCGGATTAAAGATTTTACCAACGGTGCCGCATATGGCGGTGGACATGGCAGGAGCAATTTTGAGCGTGCCGGCGATTGAATTTGGAAAAGTGGGAGATCAGGCACTGCTGATTCAAACGGGCTTCGGCGGAACAGGGGAAGAGGTTTTCGGATATTTTATCCTGATTCCGGAAGCAGAATCCTATGAAAAGATATTTAAGAGTTTGGGGATGTAGCTATGGCATTGATTAAAGTTGGAATGGCAGACTTAAAAGCGGTAAAATATCCTGAAAATTTGACAACTCTGGGTCTGGGAAGCTGCATTGGAGTGACGTTGTACGATACTTCGACGAAAATCAGCGGAATGGCTCATTTTATGCTGCCGGACAGTACCCAGATCAAAAATAACGAAAATAAGGCAAAATTCGGAGATACCGCAATTGAGGAATTGTTAAAGCAAATGCTGAGCCTTGGAGCCTCAAAAACGCGAATGGTGGCAAAAATTGCCGGCGGAGCGCAGATGTTTTCTTTTGGAGAAAAGAATGATTTGATGCGAATTGGCGAACGCAATGCGATCGCCGCCAAGGAGAAGCTGAAAGCATTGGGCATTCGTTTGATTGCGGAAGACACCGGCAAAAACTATGGACGAACCATTGAGTTTATGAGTGAAAACGGTGATTTGCATGTAAAAACGATCGGCAAAGAGGTAAAAATTATTTAAAATGAGAATTAAAAATTTTAATTGGATCATTGTCTTGATTGCAGAGATTTTAGTAGCGATTTACGGTTATTTCTATCAATACAGCCTGCTCCGGCTGACGCTTACGATGCTGGCGGTGCTTCTCATATTTTTTGTAATTGGAAGCATCCTGCAAGGAATGAGCAATCGTTTGTTTGCAGAACTGGAGGAGAAAGCAGCCAGAGAAAGGGAAGAGGAGGAGGAAAGAAAGAAGGCCGAGCAGGCGCTGCAAGAGGAAGAGCCCGAAGCAGAGCAGAAACAGGCGATTTAACCAAAATTACGGCAAGGCGGAAAGTGAGAGCAATATGGAATTAGCGGAGCAAAATGCCTTATGGGAAGAATATAGCAGGACGCGCAATGAGAAGCTGAAGGAAAAACTGATCATTGAGTATTCGCAGCTGGTAAAATACATCGCAGGCAGGCTGAATATGTATTTGGGGAATAATGTGGATTTTGATGATTTGGTCGGATACGGCGTTTTTGGACTGATTGATGCGATTGATAAGTTTGATTATTCTAAAGGCAATAAATTTGAAACCTATGCTTCCTTGCGAATCAGAGGAGAGATTTTGGATAATATTCGCCGAATGGACTGGGTACCGCGCTCTCTGCGAAAGAAAAAAAGGCTTTTGGATGCGGCAATGCAAAAGCTGGAGGTCGATGAGGCCAGCGAGAACTATGATGAAATTATAGCGCAGGAATTGAATATTTCTTTGGAGGAATACTATCGCTGGGAGAATCAAACCAAGGCGCTGCATTTGACCTCCTTGGATGAACATATTGAGCAGAACGGCGAATTTTCGGTTCAAAGTCTGGAATACAAAAAATTTGATCAGCCCTTTGATCGGATGAGTCGGGAAGAAACTAAAACGCAGCTGATTGAGGCGCTGGGAGCGCTGACGGATAAAGAAAAAAAGGTAATATCCCTATACTATTATGACGAGCTTACCTTAAAGGAAATCAGCTTGGTATTGGGAGTATCCGAATCGAGGGTTTCGCAGCTGCATACCAAATCATTGCGTAAAATGAGGCGGTTTTTAGGAGATGATGTGGAACTGTTGGCATATATTTAGCATATAGGATTGGTGTAAAATGGAAAATAAATTAGCATTTGAAATAAAAATAACCAAGGATAAAATGAAGGCGTTGCTTAGCTTTGAAGCACATGACGAATCAGTGACTGTTGACGATATTTTGCGTCAGCTGCAGACGCTGGGAGTTAGAAACGGAATTTTAAAAGACAGGATTGGTGAAATTTTACAGGAAAAGCATTTATACACCGACTATGTGATAGCAGAGGGGCTGGAACCGACGATGCCTTTTCCGGGCAATGTCGAATATTTTTTTCAAACCAGCAAGGATATGAAGCCAAGTGTAGACAAGGACGGAAATGTGGATTATAAGAATTTGGCTTTGATTTCCAATGTAAAGCAGGGACAGCTTTTGGCGAAGCTGGAGCCGGCTGTGCAGGGAGAGCCGGGAATCAATATTATGGGCATTCCGCTGGCGCCGCCGCAGGTCAAGCCGATGACGATCAAGGCGGGCAAAAATACGGTATTCAATGATAATAAAACAGAGCTCTTTGCCACCAAAAACGGCATGGTCATGCTTCAGGACGGAGCGGTGCTGGTTAACGATGTCTATCAGGTGCCGAACAATGTTGGAACTTCTACCGGAAATATTACTTTTGAAGGCAATGTAGTGGTAACAGGCAATGTGCTGACCGGCTTTGAGGTGACGGCAAACGGAGATATTGAAGTATTTGGCGTAGTAGAGGGAGCCAATTTGAAAGCAGGCGGAAATATTATCCTGCATAGCGGCATTTCTGGTATGGGTAGAGCGACGCTGGAAGCCGAGGGAAATTTAATGACCAAATACATCGAGCAGTCCAATGTCAGAGTCAGAGGAAATATTCATGCCAGTGCAATTCTGCACAGCAATGTTCGCTGCGGCGGCAGTGTTGTTGTGGAAGGGCGAAAGGCATTGATCTCCGGTGGCAGAATTGTTTGTGGGAATTATGTTGAAACAACAACACTTGGTTCGCATATGGGAACAGTTACAGAAATTGAGGTTGGCGTTAATCCGGTTGTTTCAGAGGAATATGAGGAGCTTAAGAAAACTCTGCCGAAAACGAAAAACGAGCTGGAGCAAATCGAAAAAATTATTACTTTGCTGAACAAGCGGCGTGAGTTGGAGGGGAGTTTAGACGAGGACAAGCAGGAAATGTATTCCACGGCCATCAAAAATAAAATCGTTCTAAGTACCCGTTATCAAAAGATGGAAAAGGATTTTCAGAAGCTGGAAGAGGAAATGAGCGGCAATAATGTGGGAGAAATTCGTGTGAACGGAACACTTTATTCTGGTTCCAGATTGACAATTAATAATGTCAATCGAATGATTGGCGACGATGTCCGGTCGGTAAAATTTATCAGAGAAGGCGCAGATTTACGGATGTTTGCAATCTAGGTCAATAGAGCAAGGGAATGCGCTAAAGGGAAGAAACTTGGCGCTTGGCGATGCGTGGACGGCGTGCAGGCTTGCGGCAGGCGAAGAAGATTTGCGGCGAGCAGTGAGATAAGGAAAAGAAGCGTTTCAGAAAGGAGAAGGTTATGGCGATCAGACCAATTGATATGCAGATTATGACGCCGAGGATGGCAGATATTTCGATGATGAACCAGGCAGAAAAAGAAAGACCTCTTGTGGAACAGCTTCATATTGCCAGCCAGCAGAACAAGGAGGTTGACAGAAGCAAGCAGGTCGTTCGAAAGACCACCGAGGACAGTCGCGCTAAAAATGACGATGATGCCAAGGACAAGGGAAAAAATACTTATACCTATCATCCGCCCAAAAGAAAGCCCGCAGAGGGAAAGAAGGAAAATGAATGTATCTTTGAGGGGGGACGGCGCTTGGATATCAAGATTTGACTTCGGTCTGCTATTTCGCTGTCTTTGGAAAAGGATATTTGATTGATCTCTTTTCGGGGATCGAGAAAAAAAGATGTGAGGAAAAGAAATGTCAGCCAATGATAAAGTGATTCTTTTTTTGGTATTGATCGGAATGGCCATCAGCTTTGCCGGAATTTTGGCGATTGTGATTGAGAAATATAAAAGAGCGGAAAAAGAGAAGGCGGAAGATGCCAGACTAAATGAAGAAGAAATCAACCAAAAAATATTGCAGATGCATGATTACGGAGAATTTTTAAATAAGGAATTGTCGGAGAAGCAAAAGGAAGCAATGCTGATGTACGAAATGCTTCTGGAAAAGGAAAAAAAGCTGGCGAGCCGAGAGGCATATTCGGCGCATAAAAATCCGGCGGCAGCTCGAACTCCGGAAAAAGCCTTGCAGAAGGAGATTGCTGATCATAACCTCAGACAGGGCAAGCCGACCAAGGAAAAGAGCGAAGAACTGCCGCAGGACTCGGCAGCTCGATTGCCGAAGCGCTCTGCCGAGGTTGGTGAGAACATCCTGACGGAGAAAGAGGAAACGCCGATCTCCAACCATAATAAAGAGATCAAAGAGCTCTATAGCCAAGGCCTATCAGCCAGTGACATTGCCAGGCGGCTGCAAATCGGCAAGGGGCAGGTAGAGCTGGTGATTCGTCTGTTTTGCGGATGAAAATAAATAGAAGCAGACAGGAAGCCGAGGGGAAAAGACTTCGGCTTTTTTTGACAAATATTTAAGGCTGGAAAGGGAAAGCATACCAAAGGAAGCACCAAAGGAGTAAGCCGTAACGCAGGGCGGCGGCAGCTTTAACGAGGGGCAGGATTTGGGAGATAAGGCTGGGCTGACCGGAAGCTTTAGTAAGGGGCTTTGAGTTGGCTTGCTGGAATTTTGGGCTGGGCTTTTAAGCAGCGGGGAATAAAGGAGAAGCAATGAAACGAGGAAATATAAAGTATATTGTTTTGGGAATTGGATTTGGCTTTATTATTGCGGCGATCCTATTTTTAAAATTTGGCGGCAAGGAGAAGGAGGCGCTCTCGGAAAGAGAGATTATTGACAGAGCCCGAGCCTTGGGAATGATATTTTTAACAGAGCTGCCGGCAGAGCCGGAGAAGAGTGAGTCATCCACAGCCGCGCCAGTCAAGGAAGCACCGGTGGAGAAGGGGATGACGGAAGCAGAAGCGGAAGGAAAGGAAGCAGCGGAGAGTGAGCCGGCGGAGGCTTCCGCCAAGACGGAGGAAAGCGCCGATCAGGTCGAGGGACAGACCGTTGCTGCGGATGCCGCAGATAGCAAGACAGAAGCTTCACAGCCGGTGACCGAAGCTCCGGCACAGACTCCAGCCTCATCGACCAAGACCCAGAGCGATTCAGCGGCAAGCGTGAAAAAGGCGGCGACGCCGGCAGTGGATTCGGATATCGTCACTGAAGTAATCAGTGGCGACGACCCGGCGGCAAAGGAGCTGTTGCCACCAAAGGATCCCAATCGGCCAAAATCGACGCAAACGCTGCCGACCAATCATTTTTGATTTTCTTTCTTGATTTTGAGCGGAAGCAGCAAAAGCGGCTGTGAGAAGGTGCTTTCTCGGGTGACTTTTGGAAGGCCGCCCGTTGTCCGAAGCGACCGTAGGGAGCAAGTTTCGACGCGCCTTCCAAAAGGGATGACAAAATTGGGAGGGATGGCGATGCTTGCGAGGCGCTTCCCTATAAATTTCGGTTTGTCTTTTTTATCTTTCTTTTAATTGCTCTTTTAACAGTTTGCCCCTTCTTCATCTTTTTTTCAATTTCTCTTTCTCTTCACAGTCGAACGCAAATCCCTGCGGGATTTTCTGCCTCTCGGTGTTGACGAATCAGTCGCCGAGGCAAACCCTCGCACACGCTTTAGATCAGAGATAAATGCATGTTCACAGAGCGTGTGCTAGGGTTTGTCCCTTCTTCATCTTTTTTTCAATTTCTCT
>JBGZBY010000026.1:0-39322 GCA_041844915.1 Eubacteriales bacterium | reverse complement strand
GCGCCGTCATTGTCAATTTGGATGACGCCAATATCGTATTGGGAATGCAGCGGTATCCGGAGGTCAATTATCTTACCTATGGCGAAGCGGAGGAAGCGGAGGTAAGGCTGTCGGATATTCGGGTATCGGCAAAGGGCTCCAGCTTTACGGTGACCTATCGGGGAGAGAGCAGAAGCTATCAGACGAGGCTGCTGGGGAAGCATAATATTTCCAATTTGGCGGCGGGGATTGCGCTGGGACTGTATTTGGGTATTTCACCGGAAAGGATCGGCGTTGGGATTCGAGAAACCATGCCGGTCGAGCATAGGCTAGAGTTGAAAATGCAGGGGAATTATTATATCTTAGACGATGCCTTCAACTCCAATCCGGTAGGAGCCAATAATGCGCTGGAGGTTTTAAAGGGCTTTCCAGAGGGGAGCAGATTTATTATGACGCCGGGCATGGTCGAGCTGGGCAGCGAGGATGAGAGGATTCATTTTGATTTTGGTAGGCATATGGCGCATTGCGTCGATACAGCGATACTGGTAGGAGAAAAAAAGACGGAAAAAATCAAGGAAGGGCTCTTGGCAGAAGGCTTTGCCGCAGAAAAAATCTTTGTGGTCAAGGACGTGTTTGCCGGCTTTGCCAAAACAAGAGAGCTGATGCGCAGTGGAGATATTCTTTTGATTGAAAACGATCTGCCGGATAATTATTAAAGCTCGCTGGCAAAGCCGGCATAGGTAAAAGTACAGCTTTAAAGCTCCGGAGATAGCTCAAAGAGCCATAGAACGAGCCTTGAAAAAATTGCAGGGAAATAAAAAGATCGGGCAGGCAGGGACGGCTGTTCGGCTAAATACATTAAATTTAAATGTTACTTAAAGAGTTGGTTACTTAGAATTTCGCGGAGTATTAGAGGGCAGAATAGGATAAAAAATCATTCAAACCTTATGTAAAATAATTGACAGAAACGCCTTTCAATGCTATTCTATTAGGTAAGATAAGGAGCATGGGGAGGTGTTTTTATTATTCGGACGCGATGTGTGCCGCTGGAAAAGCAGAAATGCAGCGGAGCAGAACAATGCTTCTTATGAGGGCAGATCAGCTGCCAAGGACGATTTAAGAGAGTAGACAGAATTAGGAAAATAACGAAAGAAGGAGGACAAATGGAAAAGATAATTAAAGAAGGCGTTACATTTGATGATGTGTTATTGGTGCCGGCTTATTCGGAGGTTCTGCCACATCAGGTTGATGTGTCGACATGGCTGACGAAAAAAATCAAATTGAACATCCCGTTGATGAGTGCCGGAATGGATACCGTAACGGAAGCCAGAATGGCGATCGCTATGGCAAGACAAGGCGGGATCGGCATTATTCATAAGAATATGAGCATCCAGCAGCAGGTGGAAGAAGTGGATAAAGCCAAACGATCGGAAAATGGCGTAATTATCGATCCTTTTTATTTAACTCCAGAGCATTATGTATATGAAGCGAATGACCTGATGGCGAAATACCGAATCTCCGGCGTGCCGATTGTAAAAGCCGGCAGCAAAAAGCTGGTCGGTATCCTGACAAACCGGGATCTGCGGTTTGAAACTGATTTCAATCGCAAGATTTCAGAGGTGATGACCACTGAAAAGCTGATTACTGGACCGGTTGGAACGACCCTTGAGCAGGCGAAGGGAATCATGGCAAAGTACCGCATTGAAAAGCTACCTCTGGTTGATGAGGACAACAATTTGGCGGGACTGATTACGATAAAGGATATTGAAAAAATGATTCTCTATCCCAATGCTGCCAAGGACGAGCATGGCAGACTCTTGGTTGGAGCGGCGCTCGGCATCACCTCCGATATGCTGGAGAGAGCGGGAGCGCTTATTAAGGCGGGAGTGGATGTTCTGGTGATTGATACGGCGCATGGACATTCGCGGGGAGTAATGGAAGCGGTCAAAAGACTGAAGGAGGTCTATCCCGAGGTGCAGCTGATTGCCGGCAATGTGGCGACGGCCGAAGCGACCGTTGCGCTGATTGAGGCAGGAGCGGATGCCGTTAAGGTAGGCATTGGACCAGGCTCAATCTGTACGACCAGAGTGGTTGCGGGAGTGGGTATCCCGCAGATTACGGCAATTTGTGATTGCGCTGAAGCAGCAAGGCCTTATGGGATTCCGATTATTGCTGATGGCGGAATCAAATATTCCGGCGATATCGTCAAAGCAATTATTGCCGGAGGATATGTCTGCATGATGGGCGGACTGTTTGCCGGGACGGAGGAAAGCCCCGGCGATACGGAGCTTTATCAGGGCAGAAAATACAAGGTATATCGCGGCATGGGCTCGCTGGGAGCCATGGAAAAGGGCAGCAAGGATCGCTATTTCCAATCAGGCGAAAGCGATGTGTCTAAGCTGGTGCCGGAGGGCGTAGAGGGCAGAGTGGCCTATAAGGGCAAGCTCCAGGACACCGTATATCAGATGATTGGCGGCTTAAGAGCCGGAATGGGCTATGCCGGCTGCGCAACGATTGAGGAGCTTAGAACCAAGGCCAAGCTGATAAAGATCACGGCAGCGTCCTTACAGGAAAGTCATCCACATGATATTCAAATCACCAAGGAAGCGCCGAATTATTCCGTAAGGGCATAATCTTGCGGAAAAAACAAAGGAAACAAGTAATCAAAGACTGCTTTATGGGATCGCGTTAAGGAAGAATGCAGCAAAAGCCGTTTTTATGATTAGGAAAACCAAATCGGAGAGCTCTGATTTGGTAAAAACTAAATTTAGAAAGGAGAGAAATGCGCTTGTTTGCATTTCAAAAAAATTATGAATATTCCAACCCCTCATATTGAAGTTGCTGATCCGACATTGTTTGCAAAGACGGTTTTGATGCCGGGCGATCCGCTCAGAGCGAAATTTATTGCCGATACCTTTTTAAAAAACGCCAGACAGATCAATTCTGTCAGGAATATGCTGGCATTTACCGGAGAGTATCAGGGCAAGAAAATTACGGTAATGGGCTCCGGTATGGGAATGCCCAGCATCGGGATATATTCCTATGAGCTGTTTTCCTTCTATGGTGTGGAAAATATTATCCGGATTGGGTCGGCGGGCGCCTATGTCGAAGATTTGAGCGTGTACGATGTGGTGCTGGCGACCGACGCATGGTCGGAATCGACCTATGCGCTATGCCAGGACGGCTATGATAAGCCGGTGCTGGAGGCCTCGCCGGAGTTAAATGAAAGGCTGAAAGATGCGGCGGCAAAGCTGAGACTTCCCCTGCACACAGGCAGAATTCATTCCTCCGATGTATTTTATCGTTCAAAAAACGCACAGAGCTTTGAGGAAATCAGAGAAAAATATGGCTGCGTAGCGGTGGAAATGGAATCTTTCGCGCTGTTTGCCAATGCCAGAGTAACTGGCAAAAAAGCGGCGTGTCTGGTCACGATTTCCGATTCTCTGGTGAAGGATCAGATAACTACCAGTGAAGAAAGGCAGACTGCTTTCCAGAATATGATGAAGATTGCGCTGGAAGCAGCGGAGTAATATGTCAAAGAGAGTAATTTTGGGCTTAAGCGGAGGAGTGGATTCCTCCGTGGCGGCTGTTTTATTAAAGGAGCAGGGATATGAGGTTATCGGCTTGTTCATGAAAAACTGGGACGAAGCCGATGAAAACGGAGTCTGTACCGCCGAGGAGGACGCCAGAGATGCCGGACGGGTGGCAGACAGACTCGGAATCCCTTTTTATACAGTTAATTTTGAAAAGGAGTATTGGGACAGGGTGTTTCAATATTTCCTAGGAGAGTACAAAAACGGAAGAACGCCAAACCCCGATGTCATGTGTAATCAGGAGATTAAATTTAATGCGTTCCTAGAGTATGCGCTGAAGCTGGATTCGGATTATATCGCTATGGGGCATTACGCGCAGGTCGAGGAACGAAACGGCAAATACTGTTTGCTGCGGGGAGCGGACGCCGCTAAGGATCAGAGCTATTTTTTATCGAGGATAGGGCAAAAAGCCTTATCCAGAGCTATTTTTCCGATCGGTCATTTGAAAAAGCAGGAGGTGCGGGAGATTGCTCGTCGCTATGAGCTGGAAACTGCCGGCAAAAAAGATTCGACCGGAGTTTGTTTTATTGGTGAGCGCAATTTCAATCGCTTTCTGGATCAGTTTTTACGAGCGGAGCCGGGAGAGATGAAAACGGTGGAAGGAGTAACGGTTGGCAGGCATACCGGCCTTATCCATTATACCTTGGGGCAGAGAAAGGGGATTGGCCTAGGCGGGATCGGCAACGGCAGACCATGGTTTGTAGCGGGCAAGGATCTGGCGAGGAATGTTCTCTATGTGGCGCAGGGCGAGGATCATCCGGCTCTGTACAGCAAAGAGCTGACAGGAACGGATATGGTCTGGATCTCGGAGGAGGAGCCGGAGCTTCCCCTGCAATGCACCGCCAAATTCCGCTATCGCCAGCAGGATATTCCGGTAATCGTCACCAAAGAGGCTGGCAAGTACCGGATTTCTTATCCTACTGTGCCGGTCAGGGGGGTAACACCCGGTCAGGCGGCGGTACTGTATCAGGCGGAGGTTTGTCTTGGTTCCTGTTTGATCGAAGCTACGGTCGGCGTGGATGAGAGCTATGTGTTTTTGCAGGGAAGATAGGCGGCTGAATCTAAGAGAAGAGGAGCCGGTCTGATCTAAGGATGACAGAGGATCGTGAGTAAAAGAAGGAGTGGAGAATGGAGCGTTTTTTATTACGGCAGGAAATAGAGTTATCCGGAATCGAAAGCAGGGGATATTACTATGAGCATAAAAGAACGAAGGCAAAAATTTGTATTTTAAAAAACAAAGAGGAAAATCGGGTATTTTCTATATGCTTTCGGACGCCGCCGGAAAATAGCAGCGGAGTTGCTCATATTTTAGAGCATTCCGTATTAAACGGCTCTAAAAAATTTCCGATTAAGGATCCGTTTATTCAGCTAGGAAAAACTTCGCTGAATACTTTTTTAAATGCAATGACCTCGCCGGATAAGACGATTTATCCGGTGGCCAGCTGCAATGTCAAGGATTTGCACAATCTGATGGACGTCTATATGGATGCGGTTTTTCATCCGAATATTTATGTCAATCCGAAGATATTCCAGCAGGAGGGCTGGCACTATGAGCTGCTGAAGGAGGAAGATCCGATCACGATCAAAGGCGTGGTTTATAACGAAATGAAGGGAGCATTTTCTACGCCGGAGCAGCTACTGAATCGCAACATCCAGACAGCGCTTTTTCCGGAGCATCCCTATGGCAATGATTCGGGAGGCATACCGGAGGAAATTCCAAGCCTAAGCTATGAAGCCTTCCTCGATTTTCACCGCCGTCATTATCATCCGTCCAACAGCTATGTTTTTTATTATGGTGATATTGATATTGAGGCGGAACTGGATAGGCTGGACGGCTATTTTGCAGGCTTTGACTATCAAGCGCCAAGCTCCGAGCTGCCATGGATTGAGCCTTGGACGGAGCCGAGAGAATACCATTTGGAATATCCGCTGATGGAAGAAGAAAATGTTGAGGACAAAGCCTTTTTTAGCCTTAATTATTGTTTGGGCGAGCTTTCCATGCAGGAAAGGCTGGCGATGTCTGTGCTGGAGTATATTTTACTTGACGCGCCCGGAGCGCTGCTGAAGGAAAAGCTGTCGGAAAAAGGCTTGGGAGAAGAAGTGTATGGCTTCTTTGACAGCGGAATTCGAGAGAATACCTTTTCTGTTACCGCCAAAAATGTAGCGCCGGAGAGGCGGCAGGAATTTTTTGACTGCGTGCGGGACAGCTTGCAGGAAATTGTAGAAAATGGGATTGAGCCGAAAAAATTACAGTCCGCGATTAATGTTTTTGAATTTCGACTGAGAGAAGCAGATTTTGGCAGTATGCCCAAGGGGATTGTCTTTAATTTTCAAGTATTGGAGAATTGGCTTTATGAAAAGAATCCCTTTGAATTTTTTGACTATGACGGTTTGCTGGCAGGGCTGCGCAGGGCTGCATTGGAAAGAGGCTTTGAAGGCTATGTTGAAAAATATTTATGCCGCAATCCCTATCGCTGCTTTATTGTTATGACGCCTTCGCTGACGATGTTGTCCGAAAAAGAAAAGCAGCTGACGCAGAGCTTGCAGCAGTATAAAGAGAGCTTGTCGGCAGAGGAGCTTAAGGAGTTGATTCGAGAAAATCAAGAGCTTTTAGCATATCAGACCGAGCCAGACAGCAAAGAAGCTCTGGCTTTGATTCCAACCTTGGAATTGGCGGATATTGAAAGGGAAAAGAGAGGATTAAGCTATCAGACGGAATATCAAAAGGGAGTCCATGTTTTATATCATCCCTCCAATACCTCCGGCATTGTCTATCTCAAAGCATTTTTTGAAGCAAACTGGATTCGAGAGGAGCAGATTCCGATTGTCAGTCTTTTGACTTCTTATTTAACTTCTGTCAGCTCTAAGAGTTATCATTACAGTCAGCTGTCCGATGAAATCAACGAGCATACCGGCGGGATTTCGACGAAGCTTTTGCTGTATGGCTGTAAGGATGATGCCGAGCATTTTCGGATTGGGATGGAATTAAAGGGAAAGGCCTTTTCTGCTTCTCTTGCCAAAATGCTGGAGCTTTTTGACGAGCTTTTGGCAGAGCCGCAATTTGATGATGTCAAGCGCTTAAGCGATCTCATCAAGGAAACGGCATCGCAAATGCAGATGAGCCTAGTCAGCGGCGGCCATATTTCTGCGATTACCAGAGCGCAGAGCTACTACTCTAAAAGCGCTTATTTTGAGGAATTAAGCAATGGCATTTCCTTTTATGATTTTATTCAGCATTGGAAGCAGGCCTCCGACAGCGACCTGCTGGAGCTGGGGCAGATGATGAAAAGGCTTTTGGCGGAAATTGTTGCGCATTCCAAGCTGACGATTGCCGTTACCTATGCTCAGGCCGATGAAAATACGGTTCGCCGGAGAATTTCCGAATATATCGACCGGCATCAAACAGATTTCGACTACCGTCCAGAAGCGGAGCGGGGTGTTATGGGCAATCAAAAGGAGGCGTTTGTTACCTCTGGGAGCGTAAACTATGTGGCCAAGGTCATGAATTATAAGCGCTTCGGTTATTCCTATTCCGGTGCCTTTTCGGTGGCGAATCACCTGCTCAATACGGATTATCTCTGGAATAAGGTCAGGGTTGAGGGTGGAGCCTATGGCGGCATGTCGGGGATTCGGCGGTCGGGAGATATGATTTTAGTATCTTACCGCGATCCCAACATCGGAGAAACCTATCGCGCCTACGAGGGCATCGTATCGTATTTTGAAGAGCTGGATATGAGCGATGAGGAAATCAAAAACGCTATTATTGGAACGATTTCGGGACTGGATACGCCGCTGACTCCCTCCATGGAAAATTCTAAGATGATGACCATGTATTTCAGCGATTTGACAAATGAGGATGAGGATAAGACGCGAAAAGAGATTTTAGAAACTACTTTGGCGGAGCTGGTCAATATGAGTAAGCTCTATGAGCAGGTTTTGGGCTCGGATTATTTTTGTGTGGTCGGCAGTAAAAAAAGCATCGAGCAGGCGAAGGAGCGCTTTTCCAAGATCAAAGAACTTCGCTGATAGCCTCCGGCATGTAGTATTATGTGGGGGAAAGGAGATAGCTGCTTCTTTCATAAAATTAAGCAAGGGGATGGAAAAATAATTGACAGGCTTTTCACATAGTTATATAATGATAAAGGATTCCATGGTGGGTTAAAAAGGAGCAGGTAAATGAAAAAAATTTCACAAGCGGTTATTAAGCGGCTGCCAAGGTATTATCGATATTTAGGAGATTTGCTTGAAAATGATGTCGTGAGAACCTCGTCCAAGGAGCTGAGCGAACGGATGGGAGTTACGGCCTCGCAAATTCGTCAGGATTTGAATAATTTTGGAGAATTCGGGCAGCAGGGGTATGGGTACAATGTAGAATATTTATACACCTCCATCGGTAAAATTTTGGGGCTGGAAAGAGAATATAATATTATTATTGTCGGTATCGGCAATCTTGGTCAGGCCATTGCCAATTATATTGAATTTGAACGGAAGGGCTTTAAGGTAAAGGGGCTGTTTGACGTAAACCCACGCTTGATTGGTATGATTGTGCGGGATATTGAAATTAAGGATGTTTCGGAGATTGAAGCCTTTGTAAAGGATAATGGAGTTGATATTGCGGTTTTGACTCTGCCGAAGCAGAAGGCGCCGGAGATTGCCGCCAATTTGGAAAAATGGGGAGTTAAGGGGATCTGGAATTTTGCGCCAATCGACATTCACTCTACCAGCGGTAATATCTGCATTGAAAATGTGCATCTCTCGGAAAGCCTGATGACGCTTTCCTATGCAATCAATGAGAAAGCGGCGGCCAAGGAAGGGAAGCAAAAGAACCGGTAAGCACATTTTTATCGGCTCGGACAAAAATGAATAAACAGGCAGCGCGGGTAGCACAGAATCAATTTGCCGAGGTCGGAGCGTAAAGCTTATCAGGGCAAAGAATAAAAAAGGAGAAATTATGTTTTCTTTTATGAAAAAAAACGAATCAAAAAAACCGGCGCTGCGTAAAACGATTCCGGCATTGGTGCTGAATAAGAATTGGCATGATTTGTTTCCGGGCAAAAAAACGTCGAAGATTCAGAGCGCGGAAAAAAAGCTGGAGGGACTGCTGAAAAAATACAGTCAGGTCAAGCAGGATCTGAAGGAGTATGAGAATTTGAAAAAGCAGTTGATGGATGGAATCTTGGCAGACATGGACAGTATTTCCGAAGAAAGCAAGGAAAAGCTGGACAAGAAGATGGAAACCAATACCAATCTGATTTATGATTTGAACGCTCGTATGGAAAATGCAGAGGAGGATTTGCTGGATATTCCGAAGCAGATTGATGAATGCAATCGGGAGCTTATTTTATACACAGCGGAGGTATTTTATCCCAAGCTGATCGAAAATACCGTAGAGCATCAGCAGTTGACGGAAGAGGTTGGCGAGCTGAAACGAACGCTTCGACAGAAGCTGGAGCGTAAGCTGGAGCTGGAGGAAGAAAACGACAATGTCTATCAAAGACTTCATCAGATCTTAGGAGCGGAGCTGCTAAACGAGCTGGATGAATTCTTTATCGGCAGACAGCTGCCGCGCAAGGCTTATGATTTAAAGGGACGAGTTGGAGAAAGAGGCTCGGAAAAGGACTCTGTCTTTTTGGAGGAAAAGTCGGAGAGCGAAGAATGATCAAGGGGATAGGGATTGACCATCTGCGGGTGGACAGGATTAAAGCAGCGCTGGAAAAGTCGAGCTTTTGCCAAAAATATTATACGCACGCCGAGCTTGCTTTAGGAAAATGGCAGAAGTTGGCGAATAATTTTGCGGCTAAGGAGGCGGTGGCAAAGGCGTTTGGCTTAGGCTTCCGGCAATTTTATTTAAGTGAGGTTGAAATTCTGCGGGACAATTTGGGCAAGCCCTATGTGCGCTTACACGGAAACGCCAGAAAAACTGCTCGCCGGATGCGCATCAAAAGCATTCATGTCAGTATTTCTGATACCGAGGAATATATTACGGCGGTTGCAATTATTGAGAAATAGGATATACTCCATAGGCGTATATCCTATCTTAGCATGGAGGAAAGATCTCTGTGTGCTTGGTAAGCATATTTATACAGCGTAAAAATGAAAAAAGTATTGGGCTGAAAGGTGGTGTAAAATGAAAGCTGTCCTGACTCCAGAACAAATGTCGGCGGTAGATAAGAGCGCTTCATTTGATTTACATATTCCGAGCATTGTATTGATGGAAAATGCTGCCCATGCCGTATTGGAGGAAATCCGGCGCTCGCTTGCTCCCAAAAGCAGGGTTGCCGTCATTTGCGGCAGAGGCAATAATGGCGGGGATGGACTTGCCCTTGCCAGACAGCTATTTTTAAAGGATTACGCCGTAAAGATTTATTTGCTGGCTGCTCCGGATGATTTGACGGCAGACGCAACGGTAAACTATCTGGCAGCAACGGCTTTGGGGATTGACTGTCAACTGGTGGACGAACTGGAGGACAGTATTATTAAAGAATGGCAGGAAGCAGAGCTGCTGGTAGATGCGCTTTTGGGCACGGGCTGCAATCGCCTGCTTCGCGGCTTATACTTGGAGGCAGTAGAGGCGATGAACCGCTCCATGACGCCGATTTTTTCCATTGATATTCCCAGCGGCTTAAACGGTGAAAGAGGCGTTGCTATGGGCAATGCCGTTAAAGCGGAGAAAACGATTGTTTTGGCGGCGTATAAGCTGGGGAATTTATTGGGCAGGGCAAAGGAATACTGCGGAGAAATGGTGCTGGCAGACATTGAGCTTCCGCCGGCGGCCTACGATCAGGCAAAGCCGCGGAGCTTTGTGCTGGAGGAAGAGCTGTGGCAAGACTTTCCGCCAAAGCAGCCGCTGGCGCATAAGGGAACCAAGGGGAAGGCGCTGGTGATTGCCGGCAGCCAAAAAATGGGAGGCGCTTTGCTGCTTTCCGCCGAAGCTGCCTACCGCAGCGGCGTCGGCTTGGTGTATGCCTATACGACGGAAAACAATCGCATCCCTCTTTTAACTAGGCTTCCAGAGGCGATTGTCAGCACCTATTCGGAGCGACAGGAGGAAAAAGACAAGTATCAGCTTTATCAGGAATTGGAGGATAAGGACGCCGTTCTGATTGGCCCGGGGCTTTCAACCGAGCAAAAGGCCTATGAGCTGCTGCGTATGACCTTGGCTTCTAAGCTTCCGCTGGTGATTGATGCAGACGGGTTGACTCTTTTGGCGGAGCATCCAAAGCTTTTGCATTTGTGCAGCGAAAGAGCCGAGCTGAAGGTATTGACTCCGCATTTGAAGGAAATGGAGCGGCTGACGGGAGTACCGCTGAAACAAATTGAGGAGAACAGCGTAGAAATTGCCCGGCATTACGCAAAATTTTGGAATGCTGTCATTATTTTAAAAAATCATCGAACGGTGATTGCATTTCCTGACGGGAAATGTTATATTAATATTTTGGGAAATGAAGGAATGGCGACTGGCGGCTGCGGTGATGTGTTGTCCGGATATTTGACCGGACTGCTTGCTGCCTTTGGAGGCAGGGATTATGCTAGGGCTATTCTGTATGGAGTATACAGACATAGCCTGGCGGGCGATCTGGCAGGCGGGAAAAAAGGAACAGCCGCTATGCTGGCCAGTGACATTATCAGCAATTTGTGAGGAAATTATGGCTTTTAAGAGAGTAACGGCAAAGGTGGATCTTTCAGCGATTCGGCATAATTATCAGCAGATTAGAAAAGAGCTGCCGGAAGAAGTTAAGCTTATGGGAATTATCAAGGCGGATGCCTATGGTCATGGCGCACTGCCGGTTGCCAGAGAGCTGGTCGAGATGGGCGCCGATATGTTTGGTGTAGCGACAATTCAGGAGGGTATTTCCTTGCGCAAAAACGGAATTGACACACCGATCTTGATTTTGGGCTTTACCGGTGAGGAGGATTATCCGTCTTTGATTGAGTTTGATTTGATGCAGACTGTTTATGAGGTGGAAATGGCAAAGGCAATCCATGCTGCGGCTGTCTGCTGCGGCGGAACGGCGAAAATTCACATCAAGGTAGATACCGGTATGGGTCGTTTGGGTTTTGCGGCGGATGATTTGTCAGTGCAGCAAATAAGGACTCTCGCGGATTTGTCTTTTTTACGGATAGAAGGGATTTTTACCCATTTCTCCAAGGCGGATGATGCGGACGAGAGCTATACGAAGGAGCAGCTTCGGCAATTTCAGGACTTTGTTGCAAAGCTAAAGGCGGCGGGGATTTCTCCGAGGGAGATTCATGCCTCCAACAGCGCAGGAATCTTGAATTATTCCGAGGCCAATTTTACGATGGTTCGGGCGGGTATTATTTTATATGGCTCCTATCCTTCGGACTTTACGGATAGAACGAAAATCATCCTAAAGCCGGCGCTGTCTATCTGCTCTCGTTTAATTTTTATCAAAGAAGTGCCGGCGGGCAGAGCAATCAGCTATGGCGGAATCTACCAGACGGAGAGAACGACGAGAGTAGGAACGGTTTCGATTGGCTATGCCGACGGCTATTTGCGGCTTTTATCCAACCAAGGCAGAGTTTTGATCCGCGGGCAGTATGCGAAGGTTATCGGCAGAGTTTGCATGGATCAGGTGATGATAGACATCAGCGATATTCCGGAAGCAAGAGTGGGCGATGAGGTCGTATTATTTGGAGAGCAGGGCGGCAGGGCGATTTTGATTGAGGAGGTGGCGGCGCTTAGCCAGACCATCAATTATGAGGTAATGTGCCTGATCGGTAAGAGGGTGCCGAGAGAATATTACAAAAACGGCAGCTATCAGTTTGAAATAGATTATTTTGATATTTTAGAGGAAGGGCTTCATATTGAGAAGCAGCCTCAATACAGAGGCGGCTGCAAAAGAAATTTTTTGAGTAGAGCCTGACAGGAGCAGAAGATGCAGACAAATTTTTATAAGAAGGTAGCGGTGATTGCCGCTCCAATTGCCTTACAGCAACTGGTTATTTCCAGCTTGAATATGGTGGACGTATTTATGATCAGCTCGCTTAGCAATGAATCCATTGCCGGCGTCGGCGGGGCAAACAAATTGTATTTTATTTTTAACTTATTTTTATTTGGTATGAGCAGCGGTTCGGCAATTTTGACGGCTCAGTATTGGGGGGCCAAGGATTATAAAAGCATCAAGCAGGTCTATGGGATTACGCTGACCTTTGGGATGCTGATTTCGGTGGCCTTTGGAGTGCTGGCGCTGGTATGGCCGGAGTGGATTATGAGCTTTTTTTCGACGGACGCGGCCGTTGTTTCAGAGGGCTCCATCTATTTACGCTGCGTAGGCGCAAGCTACTTTTTCAATGCCGTCAGCTTTGCCACGGTTTTTACCCTGCGCTCAACCAAGGAAGTAAAGCTGCCTCTGCTGGTTTCGATCATTGCCATCGGAATGAATACCGGGCTGAACTGGGTTTTGATTTTTGGACATTTTGGCTTACCGGCAATGGGAGTGGCAGGCGCGGCGATTGCCACCTTGGTGTCGCGAATTGTGGAAATGCTGATTTTGCTTATTATTTGCCGTCGCAGAAGACTTGCACCCTCAGGCAGTTTGTCAGAGATTTTTTCATATTCGCTGGAGCAGGTTAGGAAATTTATCGTGATTGCCGGTCCGGCGGTGGCCAATGAGGTAATTTGGTCAATGGGCGTTACGATGTACGCGGTTGTTTTCGGCAAAATGGGAACCGAGGTCATGTCGGCGATGACGATTTTTCAAACCATTGAGCAGATGGTGTTTGTTCTGATTATCGGACTTTCCAATTCGGCAGCGATTATCTTGGGAAATACGCTGGGAAAGGGAAGACTGGAACAGGCCTATCGAGAAGCGCTGGAATTTATCAAGCTGGGCATAGCGATTTCCCTATTTTTATCCTGTCTTATTTTTGCATTGGGAAATGTTACCGTCAGCTTTTTCCCCTTGACGGAAACAGTGCATCTTTATGTGGTGCGCTCTCTCTATGTCTTGGCAATTGCCCTTTTGCCCAGAACCATAAATACTCTGACGGTGGTTGGAATTTTAAGAAGCGGCGGAGACACGCTGTTTACTGCGCTGATTGACGGCTTGGGAGTGTGGCTGATTGCCGTGCCGCTGGCTTTTTTGAGCGGGCTTTATCTGAAATGGGATATTTGGTTCGTGGTTGCGGCGATTAGCGTTGAAGAGGCGGTAAAGGTGGTGCTTACCCTGTGGAGGACATTTAGCAGGAAATGGCTGCGGAATTTAACCGAACCAGCAAGCACCTTTAAGAATAGCTAGAACTGTTATTTATAAAGCTTTGCTAAAAAGGAAAATAGCGAGATAGAAAAGTCATTTTCCGGATAAAAGGGGAAATAAAAGAAAAGCAATAAGCCCTTGCGAAGAAGCGGCATTAAGGACAGGGAAGACGGCGAGCGTAGAAGTCGGCCGGCCGTCTTATAGTAAATGGAAAGGGAATAAAGGAACTATAAGGAAGGAACAAAATCAGGAGGATGGAATGAAACCAATTAAAGTAACGGATGATATTTTTATGCTTTCGGTCAATGTCGAGGATTCGGCGCTGCTGTTTGAGGAAATGTGGGAGATTCCCAAGGGTGTAACGCTGAATTCCTTTATTGTCAAAGGAGAAAAAACGGCGATTATCGACGGCGTTTGCGGCTGGGATGGAGTACCGGAAAGTCTGTTTAAGTTGTTGGATGAACTGCAAATCAAACCGGAGGATATTGACTATCTGATCGTAAATCACATGGAGCCGGATCATTCCGGTTGGATTGAAGCGTTCCGACAGATCACGGAGAATTTTGAAATATATTGCACCGGCAAGGCGGCGGAGCTTTTAAATGCTTTTTATGGGCAAAACGAGAGAATTCATGTTGTTAAAACCGGAGATGAGCTGGATCTGGGCAATGGAAGGAAGCTGAAATTTATGACGGTACCGGGCGTGCATTGGCCGGACACGATGATGACCATGGAGCTTTCAACCAGAACCTTATTTCCCTGCGATATGTTCGGCAGCTTTGGCAAGATTCGCAGTCATGCCTTTGACGATGAAATGACGCCGGAGGATTTTGATTATTTTCGAGAGGAGGAAATCCGCTATTTCTCCAATGTGCTGGCAACCTTTCCCAAACCGGTGCAAAAGGCGATTGCCGTTGCGAAGGAATTGGCGCCGGCCGTGATTGCTCCGGGACATGGGCCGATTTATCGAAAAAATCCGGAAAAAATCATCCAAAGCTATGAGGCCATGTCCGATTTTTGCGAAGGCAAGCCGCTTCCGGAAATTACTATTGTATGGGGCTCAATGTATGGCATGACGGAAAAAGCGGTTAAATATGTTGAGGATCTCCTGCAAAGAGAGAAGGTACGCTATCATATTTTGAAGGTCCCCCATGCGACAATTGGAGAAATTCTTTCCAAAGCGATTCGCTCCGCAGGCTTGCTGATTGCAGCGCCTACCTATGAAAATAAAATGTTTCCAGCGATGGCGGCAACCATTGATGAAATGGGACGTAAACGGATACGCTCAAAGAAGGTCGTATTTATGGGCTCTTATGGCTGGTCGGGTGGAGCCAGAAAGGAAATGGATGATATTTTGGCAACGGCAAAGCTGGACTGGGATATCGTAGGCTCCTATGAGTTTAACGGCGCGCCCAAAGCAGCGGATTTGCAGGAAATTGAAGCAGCAGTAAAAGCATTAATTGCTGCAATCCGTTAAAAAAGCTTTAAAAGTCAAGCAGGCATTATAGCTTCTTTGGGCAGCCTTTTTAATCGAAGCCGCTTTGCAGTTTATCTGTGGGATTTCGCTGATACAAGAAGGAGCTCCCTTTGCTTAACGGTTTCGTATCGGAGGTTAAGTTATGAAAGAAGTTTCCATGAAGTATAAGCTTTTTGCGACAGGACAAAGCAAGGCGCATTCTAACAAGCGCCGAAACAAGAAAGAGCATTTTAATACTTGATAGGATAAAATAGGGAGAAAGGAAGCCGGTTTACGCGGCTTTCTTTTTTCAGCAAAAAAATAGAGCGGGAAAAAATCATTTCCTAAGTAGAATATAATTTTTTTTATAATAAATTTAAAATGGTTCCTAAGCAAAATATAATTTAAAAAAATAAAGTATATGGTATAATGCTATATTATTGCGGCTGCATATCAAAAAAATATTAATAACAGGAAACAGAGTAAAATAATGCGGGTTTTCAAATTTTTAAACTCAGCGTATATTTGCTTATATCAGGAATTGACATTCGGCTTATAAAATTCAAAAGCTCTTAAGCGGAAAAGGATAGCAGATAGAGATTTTGAACAGGAAGTAGGCTTATGAACTGGAGGATATGGTATGAAGGAATTTTTTAAAAAAAATGGATATTATTTTTTGGTAATAATAACAATAGCTCTTGTTTTTTCGGGGTTTAGAATTCAATTTGAAGATTTGTCCAAGGCCAATGAGCATCCGGAAAATTATCCGATATTCTTACTGACGGTTTCCATGATCGGGATTTATTTGATTCCATTTGCATTGGGGATTCGCTACTTGCAAAAGAAATTTTGCATATCTGGTAAAATCATAGCTTTAAGCTGGATCGTGGGGCTTACGGTTACGGTTCTTCTGGGAACGGAGGGAAATTCTGCTCTTTCCTTTTTGCTTCTCCAGCTTAACCTATCCGATGAATTTTTAAAGGCTTGGGGGGCGGCTATTACGGCGCCGTTTACCGAAGAAATCAGCAAAGGGATTGCCGTTTTGTTGGTTTACTTGCTTTGCCGTAAGCTGACGCTAAAAGAAACTCTGGTCAGCGCATGGATTGCCGGCGCCGGTTTCATGGTGGCCGAGGATATCGGATATATCTATCAGACGGTGTTTCAGGGAATGGAATCTGGATTTCCGGTGATTTTTGAAAGAATTTCAGGAGCAATGGGAGGACATGTTATTTTCACGGGCTTGTTTGCAACCGGATTGATTATTCTGTTGAGTAAAAATGACCAAGTACCGAAGGGAAAGGCTTTATTATGGCTGATCAGCCCGGTAGTTTTGCATTTCTTGTGGAATTCACCCATTGATTTTCCGGGAATTATCAATATCTTGGGAACCATTGGATTGACACTGACTTATCATATGTATAAAACCATTGAAGCACTGGACGAGCAATGCGAACCGGTGATGCCGGAGGAAAGGGCGATTTCAGAGGGCATATAGGCAGAAAAAATACATAGGAGGAGCTAGGGGAAAAAGAACCACTGCATTTCGTCGGCTATGGTTAAGCTAAGGAGAAGCACTGGACGAGCAATGCGAACCGATGATGCCGAAGGAAAGGGCGATTTCAGAGGGTCTATAGGCAGAAGAAATATGCAGCATGGGGAGCTAGAGGAAAAAGAACCGCTGCATTTTATGAAGTATGGCTTTAAACAAAGGATAGAAGCCTGAAATCATGAAATGCAGCGGTTTTTTGCAGTATTTTAGTATTTTTTAGTTGACTTTAGTTAAGTGAAGCTATCGGTAAAATCATATGCAAAAATTACCGGTAAAATTATCTGGATTTAATCCGTCAAAACGACTTGATGGAATTTCTTTTTGCCCTTTTGAATCAAAAGCTTATTGTTTTCAAAATCGGCCAGAACGACAATGCGTTTGACATCCTCAACCTTTTCCTCGCCCAGCTTGACGCCTCCCTGCTCAATATTGCGGCGCGCTTCCGTTTTGGTCGGAGCAAGACCGGTTTCGACCATAAGCTGCAAAAGCTCAATGCCATCGGCAAAATCAGCGCGCGTTTTCTCCAAAGTAGGGATATTGGCTGAATCTGCTCCGCCGCCAAATAAGGAGCGAGCCCCCTCCTTGGCCTTTTGTGCTTCTTCCTCGCCATGGACAATCTTGGTCACCTCAAAGGCAAGAATTTCTTTTGCTTCGTTGATCTGCGAACCTTCTAAGCTGCCCAGCCGGCGAACTTCTTCCATCGGCAGGAAGGTAAGAAGCGACAGACATTCCTCCACTTTGGCATCCTCAATGTTTCGCCAGTATTGGAAAAACTCGAAGGGAGAGGTCTTGTTCGGATCCAGCCAAACCGCTCCTTTGGCGGTCTTACCCATTTTCACGCCCTCGCTGGTGGTCAAAAGCTTAAAGGTCATACCGAAAGCCGGCTTGTTTTCCAGACGACGAATCAGCTCTACGCCGCCAAGGATATTTGACCATTGATCATTACCGCCCAGCTGCATAATACAGTCATATTTGCGGTTTAGCTCAAGAAAATCATAGGACTGCATAATCATATAATTGAATTCCAAAAAGGTCAAGCCAACCTCCATACGGCTTTTGTAGCAGTCAGCAGAAAGCATGCGATTGACTGAAAAGCAGAAGCCGACCTCCCGCAGCAGATCGACATAGCCGAGCTTGGACAGCCAGTCGTCATTGTTGACCATAAGCGCCTTACCCTCGGAAAAATCCAGAAATTTTCCCAGCTGCTGCTTAAAGATTTCACAGTTATGAGCGATTTGCTCGTCGGTCAACATTTTTCGCATATCGGTGCGCCCCGACGGGTCGCCAACCTTGGTGGTGCCGCCGCCGACCAAGGCGATTGGACGATGTCCGGCTCTTTGCAAATGAGCCATGCCCATAATCGTCATAAAATGTCCGGCAGTCAGGCTATCGGCAGTAGCGTCAAAGCCGATATAAAAGTTGATTGGCTTACCTTCAGCAAATAATTTGGTAATTTCCTCCTCATGAGTCATTTGCTCAATAAAGCCGCGTTCCTTTAAAATATCAAGTGCTGTTTTCATTGTATTTTCCTTTCTGATATCAATTTATACTGTGAAGCGCGCAAGCACAAATGAATGCGACCGCGAAGCGGACATATTCATTTTGCGGCGCTTCACCGCCGGACGGGAGCGCTGAAAGCGCGGCAAATGCGAAGCATTTGGTCTGGCGGTGGAAAGTTTCCGTTAGATTTAACAGTGAAGCGCGCAAACACAAATGAATGCGACCGCGCAGCGGGCATATTCATTTTGCGGCGCTTCACCGCCGGACAGAGAGCGCTGAAATTTCTCGAAACCGAATCGGAAATTTTAAATAACCAAAATAAAAAATCATCCTTACCTGTAAGTCATTTACAGGGACGAATGATTATCCGCGGTACCACCCTTATTATAGTCCTTAAAACACAGACAGCTTTTAAACAAAAGCATCCTGCAAAGGACTATCAGCTTTATTTGATATAACGGTCAACCCCGTATTTTCCTACTGTAAAATAAAATTCAGAAAATCTGCTCGGAAGTGTATAGGCTATCTGTCTGTATACCGGCTTTCACCTGCTCCGGCTCTCTGCAATACCGAATCGGATAGTTTTTCTTCGTCAATGCATTTTCATTTTATGGTGCTTCGCCGACAAAATTGCAGGTACATAGGAACATGGCCGCGAAGCGAGCATATTGCGACATTTTACCAACGAAAAGGATCGCGAAAAGTGCGGCAAATGGGAAGCGTTTAGCCTAGTGGCGGGAAGCTCCGACAATTTATGATGAAATCAGTATAATCAAGAAATATATAATTGTCAAGCCTTTTCTTAGCGGTGCTTTTCGTGCCTTTAATTGCTTGCAGCAAGAAACATGGCGCAAGCAAGGCTTACTGTGGGGCAGGATTGCAGATACTTTGTCTGGTGGAAATAAAGAGCAGCTTTTGCTTGGCACGCAGAAGCTCTAAAAGATATTTTCCTCAATTTCAGCCTAGGATAGAATCAAAAGCGGATCACGGAAAGGGCAAGCAAAGGGGAGGGAGGAAAAGAAATAAAATGAGTGATTAAAAAAAGTTGAAAAACTCTTAAAAAAATAGTATAATAAATAAAAAAGTTTTTTTATTAACGAAATAATTTGAGTTCAGGTTTGACAATTTTTGAAGAATAAGCTTTGAAGCTGGCCGAATGATTAAAAAGAAGGACAGGAGATTTTCTGTCGCCCGAGGAAGGAAAGCGAAAACAGAAAGCTTAAAAAACGGTGAGGTAATTGAAACAGAAGAAAAATAAGGATGTAACGATTTATCATTTTATTTTTTCAGCAGCGGTTGTAATAGCGATTGTCGTAATGGCGGCGGTTTCTCCGCTGTTAAAGGAGGGGCTGCCTAAGCCGGATTACTACAATCAGGAATTTGAAGAAGCAATCGTTCAGGAGGTGGTAGAGGAGAGTGTGCAGCCGGATCCGGTAATAGAGAATTTTATTACCGGCAGACAGGTTCTGAAGCTTGAAATTCTCAGCGGAAAGCATCAGGGTGAGATTCATGAAAGCGTAAACACCATTGATTTGGCGCATTCGGTGTATGCGCAGGCGGGAATGAGGGTTATTGTCGGGATTCGGGAAGCGCCGGAAGGGGCGAAGGTATGGGTCTACAATCACAAACGGCAGGATTTTCTCTGGCTGCTGGCCGGGATATTCTTTTTGCTGCTTTTGGTTTTTGGCAGAAAAAAAGGAATTGACGCGATTTTAGCATTGGCGTTTACAACGGCGATTTTGATTTTCCTTCTGGTTCCTTTGATTTTTAGAGGATATCCTATTATTCTTACTTCCACAATCTGTGCAATGCTTGCGCTCGTGGTATCCTTTTTTCTGATCGGCGGATTTGAGAAAAAAACAATGGTAGCCATTTTGGGAACCATTTGCGGAATCTTAGCGGCGGGGCTGGTTTCCACGATATTTAGCCATCTCAGCAATATCAGTGTAATCAATTTGGAAAAGGGCAGCCAAATTGTATATGTTGCTCTGGATTATAAAATTAAAGTAAAGGGCATTATGTATGCTTCTATCTTAATTGCTTCTTTGGGAGCGATTATGGATGTGGCGATGTCGATTTCTTCTTCTATGTGGGAAATTAAGGCTCTAAATCCGGAAATAGGCTTTAAGACTTTATTTAAAGCGGGAATGAACATTGGCAGAGATATTATGGGAACTATGGCGAACACTTTGATTTTGGCATTTATGGGCGGTTCCTTTAGCTTGGTGCTTCTGCTTTGGGGCTACAATATGAGTATGCGCCAAGTCAGCAATTTGCCTTTTATTGCCGTAGAGGTGGTGCAAGGGCTGTCGGGCAGTATAGGAATTGTGCTGACGGCGCCGTTTACAGCGCTGATAGCCGGTTTTTTATATTTGCCGAAGGGCAGAACGGAATATTTTTTTAAAAGAAAATGGATGGAAAAGGGAGCTGCCAAAAGGAAATAATAAAAGCTCTATAGGAATTTGGAGAGCTTTTGCTTAAACGGCATATCCTTGGAAGGGGGGAGGAAAACGGCGGAAACATCGGTATTTTAAGAAAGACCTGTGAGTAAGAACGGAGAAAGCTTGAGTGTAAAAAGGAGGGAAACAATGAAACAGAAATTAGCAGTTGTATTGGCGATTTTGTTGGTATTGACTTCGGTGAATGTGTCGGGAGCAGTCTATACAGTAAAAAAGGGAGATGTTTTATGGAAGATTGCCAAGCAATATGGAATGGACTATAAGACGCTGGCAGAGCATAATAAATTGGCAAACCCCAATTTGATTTACGAGGGACAGGTTTTGCAAATTCCGGATGCTGCGATGGAAGGAGCGCCGGCTGTGCCGCAGGCAGAGGACGCTGCCCCGGTTCTGCCGCAAACAGGAGCAAACGAAAAGAGCATTACCGTTTTGGCGACAGCCGATATGCATGGCAGAATCTATGCGTATGAGTATGCGGTTGATGAAGTGGATCCGGATGCCGGCTTCGCGAAAATTGCAACGCTGGTTAAGCAGGAAAGAGCAAAGGATCCCAATCTTCTGCTGATGGATGTGGGGGATACCGTTCAAGATAACAGCGCCGAGCTGTTTAATGATTTGCCGGTGCACCCGATGGTAGAAGTGATGAATGATTTGAAGGTAGATGTTTGGGCCTTGGGTAATCATGAATTTAATTTTGAAAAAGCTTTTCTGGATCGAAATATTGCTGCTTTTAAGGGAGCGGTTTTATCCTCTAATATTTATAAAACGGCAACGAAGGAACGCTTTGTCGAGGGATATAAAATCTTTGATGTGAAGGGAATACGAGTAGCGGTCGTCGGTATGATCCCGCCGCATGTGCCTATTTGGGAAGCAAGCTCCCCCGACCATTTCCAAGGCTTGGAATTTACGGATGTAACCGAAGAAACAGCTAAGGTGCTTAAGGAATTAGAGGGCAGGTATGATGTGCTGGTGGGCGCTTATCATATCGGTCCGGATGGAGAGCATGGCTATGAAGGAATTGAAGCGATTGCTGCCAAATTTCCGCAATTTGATGTTATTTTCGGCGGGCATGCACATTCTCGTTACCAAAAAGAAGTTAACGGCGTTCAGCTGATTGAACCGGGCGCCTATGGCTGGGCCTTGGCAAAGGCAGAAATTAAGGTAAATCAAACAGACAAGGAAACAAAGGTTGTTTCTGTAACAACAGAAAATATCAAAACAGAAAAAATAGAGGAAGATAAAGAGGTTTTGACAAAATTTGCCCATGTACACAATACCTCCATTGAGGATGCCAATACTATTATTGGCCAGGTTACAGCGGACTTTTTGGATAAGGTAGACTATATTACCGGAGAGGAAAAAGTAACAACCATGCCGACGTCGCAAATTGTAGACACAGCGCTGATTGATCTGATCAACGAGGTTCAGCTTTATTACACAAAGGCAGATATTAGCGCGGCGGCAGCATTTAAAAATGATATGAATCTAAAAAAGGGCGACTTTAAAAAGAAAAATGTGGCAGATATTTATAAATATACAAATACCTTAATGGGTGTCAATATCAGCGGAGAGAAGCTGAAGAAATATCTGGAATGGTCGGTCAGTTATTACAATACTTATAAGCCGGGCGATGTGACCGTCAGCTTCAATGAAAATATTCGGGGATACAACTATGATATGTTTGCCGGAATAAACTATGATATTGATATTTCCAAGGAAGCCGGACAAAGGATTGTCAATTTGACATTAAAAGGCGAGCCGATCAGAGAGGATAAGATTTATAAGCTGGCAGTAAATAATTATCGTTTTGGCACGCTGATGGGCTTAAAGCTGGTAACGAAGGATGATGTTTACTATGATTCTTATGAGGAGTATCAGGACAATGGACGAATTCGGACATTGATCGCCAAGTACATTAAGGAAGTCAGCAAGGGTGTCGTTTCGCCGAAGGTAGACAATAACTGGAAAATTATCGGTGCGCCAGATCTGGAGCATGGGAAAAAAGCTGAGATATATCGGCTGATTAAGGAAGGCACCATTAAGATTCCGAGGTCCGCCGACGGCAGAACTCCCAATATCAAGTCGATCAATATTTACGATTTGATTAAGGAAGGGCTGATCTCCAAAGCGATTGAAAACTTAAAGCGAGCAGCGTAAGAGAAAGCCGCGCATGGAGATGCAAGCCGTAAGCTGTGCCGATTGAAGAAAATGAAAAAGGGATGGACAAACGGCATTTGTTATGTTATAATCGCGGTTGTAAACAAATTCCTTAGCTCAGAGCAGGGCGACTCCAGCCCATTCTTGGCTAACGGCACAGCCGCTGCGGAAGCAGGGAGAAGCATATCATATTTTAGGAGGAATAACATGACGCCAGAACAAAAAAAGGCAATTATTGCCGAATTCGGACGCAACGATGCAGACACTGGTTCACCGGAGGTACAGATCGCTCTTTTGACTCATCGGATCAATCAGCTAAATGAGCATTTGAAGGAGCATAAGAAGGATCACCACTCTCGTCGTGGTCTTTTAAAGATGGTAGGTCAGCGTCGCGGTCTTTTGAAGTATTTGTCATCAAAGGATATTGAGGCATACCGCAATCTGTTGGTTCGTTTGGAATTGAGAAAATAAAACGGGAAAAGTCTTCTGCTTTGAATCCTGTCAAGGCAGAAGGCTTTTTTACATTTTTCCGGATTATCCATTGTCTAAATGTGGGATTAATGATATAATTAATAAGATATTATAATTGCTTTCGGTTTTCTTATGAATTTTTACGGAAAAGCCATGCTGTCACTTGGGCAGGAGGGTGAAAGGAAATATCCGAAAGTAGTAGAAACCATGGAAAGCACATTGGTCGTTAGGTTTTGCGGTTTAATTCGAGCTTTGAAAAATGCGATATTCGGATTATTTTGTGGACTGCTTCCGGAAGGAATAAAGCCTGATAAAGCGGCGGGGATTGGTTTGCCCTGCGTTTAGCCGATTAGACAATAAAACCTAAGGACTAATGCTTTCCGCAGCTTTTATTTCAAGAAAGGAAAGAAAAATGATTTACTCAAAGGAGATCGCCGGTCGTATATTTAGTGTGGAAACCGGTAAAGTAGCCGAACAATCAAGTGCGGCAGTGATTGCCAGATATGGAGATACCGTTGTCCTGTCGGTGGTAACGGCTTCGGAGGAACCCAGACCGGGAATTGACTTTTTCCCGCTAAGCGTTGATTATGAAGAAAAACTGTATTCTGTTGGAAAGATTCCGGGAGGCTTCATCAAAAGAGAGGGCCGTCCATCTGAAAATGCCATTCTTACCTCGCGTTTGATCGACAGACCGATCAGACCTCTATTTCCCAAGGATTACCGCAATGATTGTACGATTGTAAATACTGTTTTATCGGTGGATCAGGATTGCCCGCCGGAGTTTGCTGCGATGCTAGGCAGCTCGATCGCGCTGTCTATTTCCGAAGTGCCGTTTTTGGGGCCGATTTCGTCCGTCATCGTCGGTCGGGTAAACGGGGAGCTGGTTTACAATCCGACCTCGGCGCAGAGAGAAGTATCGGAAATGACCTTGGTTGTGTCGTCTACTTCGGATAAGGTAATCATGATCGACATGGATGGTAAGGAAATTCCGGAGGATGAGGTAATTAATGCTATTTTTGCCGCTCATGAGGTCAATAAGGATATTATTGCCTTTATTAAAGAAATTCAGGCCGCCGAGGGCAAGCCGAAAGCAGCGTATATTGAAGTCGGTATCCCCGCTCAGATGAACGAGGCCATGTACCGGATCGTTGACAGAGCGAGAATGGAGGATGCCGTTTATACCGAATCAAAAAATGAGCATAAGGAAAAAATGCTGAAAATTAAAGAGGAGCTTGTCGCCGCCTTTACCGAGGAGCATGAGGAATGGCTGGAGCTGATTGACGAGGCTCTTTATCAATATCAAAAGAAAACGGTTCGCCGTATGATTTTGGAAGAAAAGAAAAGACCGGACGGCAGAGGCATTGAAGAAATCCGCTATTTGGCGGCGGAGGTGGATTTGCTGCCTAGGGCGCATGGGTCGGCGCTCTTTACCCGCGGAGAAACGCAGGTGCTTAATATTACCACGCTGGGCGCTTTAGCGGAAATGCAGAGGCTTGACGGTATTGATGAGCTGGAAACCAGCAAGCGTTACATGCATCACTATAATTTTCCGGGCTATTCGGTCGGAGAAGCCAAGACCTCTCGCGGACCGGGACGGAGAGAAATCGGACATGGCGCATTGGCGGAAAAGGCTTTGCTTCCGGTGCTTCCGAGCGAGGAGGAATTCCCCTATGCTATCCGCACCGTATCGGAGGTATTAAGCTCGAATGGCTCAACCTCGCAGGGCAGCATCTGCGCCAGCTCTTTATCGCTGATGGCGGCGGGCGTGCCAATTAAGAAGGCGGTTGCTGGTATTACCTGCGGCTTGGTAACGGGCGAAACGGATGAGGATTATATCCTGCTGACCGATATTCAGGGCTTGGAGGACTTTTTTGGTGATATGGACTTTAAGGTTGCCGGAACGGTTGACGGCATTACGGCAATTCAGCTGGATATGAAGGTTGCCGGTATCACGCATGAAATGATTCGCGGAGCGATTGCAAACACTAAAAAATCCAGAATGTATATTTTAGAAGAAATTATGAATAAGGCGATTTCCGAGCCGAGAGCAGAGCTTTCACCGTATGCGCCGAAGATTATGCAGCTGACCATCAGCGTGGATAAGATTGGTGAAGTAGTCGGCGCCAGAGGCAAGACAATCAATCGGATTATTGAAGAAACCGGTGTGAAGATTGATATTGAGGATGATGGTAGAGTATTTATCATTTCCGAGGATCAGGAAATGGCCAACAAGGCTCGCCGCATTATTGAAACGATTGACAAGGGTGTTCAGGTTGGTGAGATATTTGAAGGAAAGGTCGTTCGGATTATGAATTTCGGCGCTTTCGTGGAGCTGGTTCCGGGTCAGGAGGGACTGGTGCATATTTCCAAGCTGGATAAGAATAGAGTGGCTAATGTGGAGGATGTGGTTCAGGTTGGCGACATTATTCCGGTTAAGGTCATGGAAATTGACGCGCAGGGCAGAATTAATCTGTCGCGCAAGGCATTGCTGTAATTACGCGGCTTGCGAAACGACGAAGCATAATGCCGCGTCATTCGTTCCATAAAAGGCCGTACCGAGGCTTTTTGTGAAAAGCTTATAAAGGCGGAAAACAGCCGCCGGTGGAAATTTTGCCGCAGGGCAAATCAGAAGGAACGGCTAAGGGCTGTCGCATTGAGAAAATTTAGCAGGGCAAGTGCCATGAGAAATCTTGAAATACGGCAGCTCTTTGTTTTAAGAAAGAGAGGAAAAATGCAGAAGGTAAAAATTGAAATCATTCGCTTGGCGGAGGATCTGCCTTTGCCGTCATACCAAACAGAGCTGTCCGCTGGAGTCGATTTGATGGCGGCAGTAGAAGGGGAGGTAAGCTTAGCGCCGGGAGAAATTCGCTTGATTCCAACTGGTATTAAGCTGGCTGTACCTGATGGCTATGAAGCGCAGATCAGGCCTAGGAGTGGTTTGGCTCTAAAGCATGGGATTTCTATGGTCAATTGTGTCGGCACGATTGACGCCGATTATCGGGGGGAATTGGGAGTAATCCTAGTTAATCACGGCAAGGAAGCCTTTTTCATCAAGCGGGGGGATCGAATTGCCCAAATGGTCATCAATCCCATTGTTCAGGCGGATTTTATGGAGGTAAGGGAGTTGAGCCAGACCGAACGAGGAGAAGGCGGCTTCGGGCATACCGGTAAATAGGAGAAAGCAGTGCAAGAAATCAGAATCGAGGAAAAAAACAGCGGTCAGCGTATGGATAAATATTTACTGCGCTATTTTCCGCAGATGTCAAAGGGCTTTCTCTACAAAATGCTGCGCAAGAAAAATATTTGTTTAAATCAAAAAAAGGCGGAGGGCAACGAGCTGCTGGCGCCGGAGGATCGGATTCAGATTTATTTTTCGGAGGAAACCTTTGCCGAATTTCGGCGCAGCAATCGAAAAAAGGCAGAGAAAAGCTTTGATATTTTGTATGAGGACGAGGATGTGCTGGTGCTTAACAAGCCTGCCGGCCTTTTATCGCAGCCGAACGGCAAGGACGCGAATTTGATTGATGAGCTGGCGGGCTATTTGGCGGAGGAGCGCTTTGGCGTAATTAGTCGTTTGGATCGCAATACGACGGGAGCGCTGCTGGTTGGTAAGAATGTCAGGAGCCTCCAGCATTTAAGTGGAATTCGTATTCAGAAGGTCTACCATGCCATTCTCTGCGGCAAATTGCAGAAGGAGCTTTTTTTAAAGGATTTTTTGCAAAAGGATGAGCAGCGGAATCAGGTGCTGATTTATCGGCAAAATGCGAAAGAAGAAATAGACCCTGCCGGAAAGCATGGGGCGGTCCGCTCCAGTGCTGATTTTGGCTTGGAATATGAAAAGCGGAGCACAGGGCTTTCAAGGAGCGGCAGAGCTATGCTTCAGGGTCTGAAAAAGGAAGGGCAGGGCAGGGAAATTATTACAAAAGCCGTGCCCTTAGCGCAGGAGGGGGATTTTACCTTGGTTCGGGTGGAGCTTGAACAGGGGAAGCCCCATCAGATTAGAGCGCATTTGGCAAATGAGGGAATGCCGATTTTGGGCGATTTCAAATATGGCGACAGGCAGGAGAATGAAAGCTTTCGCCGAAAATATGGCTTGACATGGCAGCTGTTGCACAGCTATGAGGTTATTTGGGAGGAGCGCAGGGTTGTAGCTCCTTATCCAAAGCTTTTTGACAGGATAAGAAAGGATATTTTCGGCTTTTAAAAAGGTCTTATTGCGATTTGAACAGTTTGTCCTCCGAAGCAGAGCGTAGGGAGAAGGCGACAAACGAACGAAAATGGGAACAAGGGCGTTAGAGCAGCGGAGCGGCTTTAGCTGCTGGGAAAACGAAGCGAGATATTAGACGCAGCGAGAGAAAAGAAGGAATTCATATGGGTTATTGGGCCACCAGAGGGCTTCGCGGCGACTCCTTTGAAGAATTGATTAATTTGGCAAACGAAAAATATCGGACGGCAGGGCTTGCCTTGGTTCAAAAGATTCCGACGCCGATTAAGCCGGTGGAGCTGGATTCGGAGCGAGGCAATATAAAAAAGGCGTATTTTGAAAAGCGCTCCACAGTTGATTACATCGGAGCGGTGCAGGGGATTCCGATTTGCTTTGACGCCAAAACCATTCAAAAGGAGGTTCTTCCGCTGGCCAATATTCATGAGCATCAGTTGGAATTTATGAAGGATTTTCAAAGGCAGGAAGGGATTAGCTTTTTTTTGGTGTTTTTTGAGCCGGAAAGCGAAGTATATCTGCTGCCGTATGATTTTGTGCAGGCCTTTGCCGAAAGGAGCAGGGCGGGCGGCAGAAAGAGTATTCCCCTGGCGGAGATACGTCAAAACGGATTTGCCGCCGAAATAAAGCAGGGTTATTTTGTTGCCTATTTGGAAGCGCTGAATCAATATTTAAAGGAGAAAGAGGATTAGTTGGATTGCCGTGTGGGCTGAAACGGCAATTGATGGGAGTTTTCTGAAAAAGGCGTAGGAAAGACCGCAAAAGAAATTGCGAAAGAGAAGCAGAGCATATTTCAGCCTTCTTCCAGTGCCGGAGCCAGAGGAAATATCTAGGGAAACATCTAGGAAAAGCAATTTTAGCGAAGGTCTTAAAAATATAGAGAAAAAAAGAAAGGACGAGGGAGTATGTTAAAAAGAAAATTTTCACTATTGAGGCAAATGATTTTTCTGTGTATGACGATAATAATATTGAGCGCTTGTCAGGCAGACGAAGCAAAGACGGTGCCCGCCATCAATCAAAGCAGTGCTTCGGCGGAAGGGAAAAAGCTGTCGGAGGAAGAAACGGCGCAGCAGAAGGCCGCAGAGGAGGCGAAGAAAGCCGAGGAGGAGGAGGCCGCTCGGCTGCTGGCAGAGGAAAAACGCTTGCAGGAGCTGGCTGTCAAAGAGATTGCAGCGGCCGATTATGCTGCCAGAGGCTATTATTATGAGGAAGCGATCACTATGCTGACTGGCTCGGAAGCGGCAAATTTACCGGAGGTTCAGGCCAAGCTTGCAGAAATACAGGCACAAAAGGCTGCGTTGGTCAAATACGAGGGAGATACCTATCATATTTTCTTTCATAGCTTGATTATTGATCCGCAGGCGGCATTTTCTTCGCGCACCTCAAATGGCTATAATTTTTGGATGACGACAGTGGGCGAATTTAAGGGGATGCTGCCGATTTTGCTGGAAAAAGGCTTTGTCTTGTATCGGCTGGAGGATATGCTGGATTATGATGAAGCGGGCAATGCCAAGGCCAAGGATATTTATCTGCCGGCTGGCAAAAAGCCGCTGATCCTTTCAGTTGACGACGTCAACTACTATGAATATATGCAAAGGGATAAATGCTTTCCGATTCGGCTGGAGATCAATGAGCAAGGTGAGGTTGTAACCTTGGTTCGGCAAGCGGATGGCAGCGAGGTGCAGACCTATGACGGCGATGTTTTTCCAATTGTCGAGCAATTTGTTAAGGAGCATCCGGAATTTTCCTATCGAGGCGCCAAGGGCATTGCAGCGGTGACCGGCTACGAAGGAGTCTTTGGCTATCGTCTGAATGAGCTGCAAAAGTTTCGGACGGCTGCTGATGCGAAGCTGCCGGTGCATACTCCGGAGGAGGAGGCGGCCATTGAGGCAGGCGCTATCCGAGTGGCGCAGGGAATGCGAGCGAATGGCTGGGAGCTGGCAAATCACAGCTTTACGCACAGACAGTATTTTAAAAACGGTACGATTACGGTTGAGCAGTTTAAGTATGAGATCGCTGAATTCAACCGCAAGGTTATTCCCTATACCGGAGAGATGAAGATATTTATTTCTCCCTTCGGGATGCATTTAAAGGGGAATGATCCGAGATTTAAGTATTTGACAGAGGAAGCGGGCTATCCGATTTTTTGTCCGGTCGGCAAGCATATGACAACTTTTTATGCCGGTAAGGGCATGAGCCAAGAAAGACTGAATATGGATGGCTTGACGATGCTGCATCAGCCGAAGAACGCATGGAAGCTTTTTACTTTGGAGGAAATTGCCGGTTTTGTGGAAAAATCGCGGCCGGCGCTGATTTGGTAAGTATCAGGGGAAACTATTTTATTTATAATATTGGAGGTCATTATGTTCGGAAAATACATATTCTACGATATCTTTATGCTGGTGCTTAGTGGTGCGTTTGCAGTGCTGGGCTGGAAGATTGGCAGTGTGCTGAAAAAGGCGAAGAAAAATTAACAGCATGAGGGTAAGCCTTCCAAAGTTAACCTTTGGAAGGCTTACTGTAACCCCTTTTAAAAACGGGAGAGGACAGTGATGCGGAAATTTTAGGTTGAAATGCAGGGCTGCTTTGGCTGAAATAGCCAGCTGCTTTTATCCTGAAAAACTCCGGTAAGAAACTGTGAGCTACGCCAGAGTTTTGCTTGGCTTGTTTGCTTTACCAAAAAAGCGGGCTTTACATTTTGGCCTTGATTTGTTATAATAAATATATTAAATTCTATGTGTTCTACATTGAAACATCTGATTTCTTTTCTTTTTCTTTATTCCCCTAAAAAATAAATAACGAGGAGGTAATATGAATATTGATTATTCTAAAATGAGGGTCAGTCAATTGAGAGAGCTGGCACAGACAGAGCTGGGGATTCAAGATGCCAAAGGCTTTAGTAAAAGTCAGTTGGTCGATTTGCTGACCAAAAATCAAGAAAAAAAGTCGGAAACGACTGCAAAAAAAACAATGACGCCAAAGAAAAGCTATCATTCCGAAAGGGAAAGCGTCGATTTATCCGGTGAAAAAAGAGAGGCTTCGACGGAGATTGCGGAGCGAGAGCAGAGAGAGGAACGCGAGGACAGCGAGGAATCCTCCATGCCGGAGGAGATGATGAAGCTGGATAGCGGCAATATCGCCTATGGTCTGCTGGAGGTTTTGCCGGACGGCTTTGGTTTTATTCGGAGCGATAACTATATGCCGGGAGAAAACGATGTCTATGTAGCGCCTTCGCAAATTCGCCGCTTTCAATTGCAGACTGGCGATATCATCAGCGGCAGTATTCGTAAAAGTAAGGAAAAGGAAAAATTTCAGGCCTTGCTTTATGTCAATACCGTTAATGGCCAGCCTGCCAGCGCAGCAATCGGCCGTCCCCGATTTGAGGACTTGACTCCTATTTTTCCAAATGAAAGGATTTCTCTGGCCACCGAGTCCGGAAATTATTCGCTGCGGCTGATGGATTTCATCGCGCCGATCGGAAAAGGGCAGAGAGGGATGATTGTTTCGCCGCCCAAGGCAGGAAAAACGACTTTGCTGAAAAAAGTGGCAAACGCGATTACTCAAAATCATCCGGAAATCAATTTGATTGTGCTTCTGATTGATGAAAGACCAGAAGAAGTTACGGATATTAAGCGTTCCATTCAGGGCAGTAAGGTAGAGGTCATTCATTCTACCTTTGACGAGCTGCCGGAGCATCATAAGCGGGTAGCGGAAATGGTACTGGCAAGGGCGCAGCGGATGGTTGAGCAGAAGGAGGATGTAGTAATCTTGTTAGATAGCATTACGCGCTTGGCGAGAGCGTATAATCTGATTATTCCTTCCAGCGGCAGAACCCTGTCCGGAGGACTTGATCCGGCAGCGCTTTACATGCCGAAGAAATTTTTTGGTGCTGCCAGAAATATTGAAGAAGGCGGGAGCCTGACAATTTTGGCGACGGCGCTGGTCGATACGGGCTCAAAGATGGACGATGTTATTTTTGAGGAATTTAAAGGCACCGGCAATATGGAATTGGTATTAGACCGGAAATTGCAAGAAAAAAATATCTTTCCGGCAATTGATATCACCAAATCCGGTACGCGAAGGGATGACCTGCTGTATTCAGCAGCGGAAGCGGAGGCTACGGCTAAGCTGCGCCGAATGACCAACAACATGCGCTCAGAGGACGTAATCGAGGGAATGCTTCGCACCTTCGCCACGACCAGAACCAATGAGGAATATTGTAAGAGAGTAATTGATATGTAGTACATTCTAGGATAACTAAAGGCTTAGAACATGGAAAACGGTAAAAAGCTGATACTCTGGGAGAAAGCAGGGAATGACTTTCCTAAAATTGGAAAAGCAGAAATCTATGAAACAATGCTGTCATGGGAAAATGTGAGATTACTCTCTAAAGACTGAAAGCATGGAAAACGGTGAAAGCTGATGTTCTGGGAGAAAGTGCGGGAATGACTTTCCTAAAGTCGGAAAAGCGGAAATCTATGAAAAAAGATACTTGTATAATTCGGCAGAATATGGTAGAATGATTCAGAACAAATGTTCGGATATTTGAACTGTAAAAAAACTCTTTGCTAAACGGCTGGGAAAGCGATCAAGATATGGTCAGCCGTGTTTGGGGCTGCCGCAGGAAAAACAAATCGTTTACAGCCGGCCTTTGGAGGCATGGCGGAAGGTCGAAAGTCGCAGGAAGAAGGGCGGCAGAGAAAACAAAGGGATAAGAAAAGGAAAGAAAGGATAAATCATGGCGGAAAAGAAAAAATCTGTGACCAAGGTGGAAAAGGTCGAAAAGAAGATAGGCGACGAAAGACAAAAAGCGCTGGAAACCGCAATTGCCAGTATTGAGAAAAGCTTCGGCAAGGGAGCAATTATGCGGCTTGGCGAGGAAGTAGAGAAGCGCAATGTAAAAACTATGCCGACCGGTTCGTTGAGTCTGGATATTGCTTTGGGCGCCGGAGGCATTCCGGTGGGCAGGATTATTGAGGTCTATGGGCCGGAATCCTCTGGTAAGACGACAGTAGCGCTGCATATGGTTGCCGAGGTGCAAAAGCTTGGCGGAATCGCTGGCTTTATTGACGCAGAGCATGCTTTAGATCCCAAATATGCCAAAGCGATCGGGGTAGATATTGATAATTTATATATTTCCCAGCCGGATAACGGAGAGCAGGCGCTGGAGATTACGGAAACGATGGTTCGCTCTGGTGCAGTCAATATCGTGGTGGTAGACTCCGTTGCAGCCCTTGTGCCGAAGGCGGAAATCGAAGGAGAGATGGGAGATTCTCATGTAGGCTTGCAGGCTCGTTTGATGAGCCAAGCGCTGCGTAAGCTGACGGCGATCGTCAATCGTTCGGAATGTACCGTTATTTTTATCAATCAATTGAGAGAAAAGGTAGGCGTTATGTTTGGCAGTCCGGAAACCACGCCGGGCGGCAGAGCCTTGAAATTTTATTCCTCAGTACGTCTGGATGTTCGTCGAGTGGATTCTTTGAAGCAAAGCAATGACTATGTCGGCAACCGCGTGCGGGTAAAGGTAGTAAAAAACAAGATTGCGCCGCCGTTTAAGCAGGCGGAGTTTGATATCATGTTCGGAAAGGGAATCTCGGTAGAGGGCGATATTTTGGATTTGGCGGTAGAAGTCAATATCGTGAAAAAATCCGGCGCATGGTTTTCCTATGAAGAAACTCGTCTGGGGCAGGGACGGGAAAATGCGAAGGACTATCTGAAGGAAAATCAGGAGCTGTTAAAAGAAATCAGCGATAAGGTCAGAGCGTATTTTGAAGTATCGCCGTCTTCCATTTTATCCATGTCGTCGATAGATTCAGAGGAAGAAGCCGGAGCGGAGCCGACAATGGATGAATAATTTAGGGCGCATCCTTGTCCGGATGGAAAATCGTGTTTGCCAGCGGCATAAAGGGCAGCTGCAAAGGTATAAGTAATTTATTTGCGCCCAATAAATAATAGAAAAGACGCTTTTTAAGGGCTTTTGAAGCCTTGGAAAGCGTCTTTTGCTTGTGCTTTTCTTGTTGATACTATCACAGCTTTTCCTTAGCCAGTGATGAAGGTAAGAGATAAAAGCTGGTCAGCCAATTGGCATGGAACTGTATGGATTTTTTATTCTGCATTCGTCTTTGCTTGAAATAAGCAAGGGAGCATTCTCCAAGCACAAAAGCTGTTGCAAACGAATTCAAAACAGCATATTTCCTTGACTAGCCCTGCTTGCGGGCAAAGCGCTCAAAGGGCGCAATCGGATTGAAGGCGTTGACGATCAGGATCCCCAGCGCAATGGCGGCGGCGGTTTGCATGGTCGAGAAGAAATAGTTAATCGCCGCAAGATAATCGGAGGTGACAACCGAATAAAGGATATTATACATTCCAGCACCGGGAACAATCGCAAAAATAGCGATAATCTGAAACGCGGTCACCGGAGTTTTGCGGAGCCTGCTTAAAATAAGAGAAATCAGGCTGATAAATAAAGAAGCAATAAAGGTTGCAGAAAAAGTGTGAAAATTAAACTGAAGCGCCAGCAAATAAACGCCCCAGCCGGCTCCGCCCAAAAGAGAGGACAGCAGCAGCTGTGCCCTGCCGGAGCGAAATAAAATACCGGCGGCATAAGTGGCGATGATCGCCGCCAAAATCTGTATTGCCATGTTCATATAAGTCCTCCCGTTAAATGATAAAGTTTTAGGGCAAATCCGACGCCGGCAGCAATCAAAGCGGCGATGATAAAGGCGTCGGCCGCTCGGGATACACCGGATACCAAATCGCCGTTAATGATGTCTCGGATTGCCGTAGTAATGGCAACTCCGGGCACCAAGGGCATAATTCCGCCAATGATAATCAGATCAAGGCTATCTCCGATATGAAGATAACGATTGCACAAAATGGACATAAAGCCGATAATAAAGCTTCCGATCAGTAACTGAAAAAACTTGGAGGTATGGGTCTTGTCCAAGAAAAAATTGGCGATTCCAAGAGTAAAACCTGCCGCCAGAGAAGCCGCCGCATCGTATAACGAGCCGCCGAATACCACCGAGAAAGCGGAGGCGGTGAAGGCTGTTGCTGCAATAATTTGCCATGAGGAATATTCCACCGTTGCCTTAAGTCGTTCCAAGGTCAGCACGGCTTCGTCTAAATCAATAATATCATTGCAAAAAAGACGGGAAATCTGATTAGCCTCTACAATTTTGTTCATATTATTGGTACGGTTGTTGATGCGCCGAATGTAGCTGAGCGGAAGCTCAGAGCTTTCTGTTGAGGATGACATAGTGGTGAATATACCGGTAGGAGTAACAAAGGCCTCGATATAGCGATAATTGGATTTTGCTAAAATCCTTCGCATGGTATCCTCCACGCGAAAGGTTTCGGCGCCGCTGCTCAGCATCAGCTCCCCTAGGTCCAGCGCAAATTGAAATAATTTTTTATGATTCATAATTTCTCCTTCCGAGCCTTTGCCCGATATGGTTTGGATTTTTTTATTCTATCACAAAAAAGAGGGCTTGAAAAGAATTTCTCTATGGCTTTTCTTGCACAAATAAGCGAAATTTTATGGATGAAAAAAGGAGCCTCCAGAGGATACTCCTTTTTTATCAACCAGCCCTCTCCTCTGTCCAAATGGAGCAGAGAAGGCTGATCTTTACGCCGTGTGCTTAATCTGCGCAGGCGTCCTGAGATTCTATTGTATTTTAGAGCTTGCTTTGAGACCCCGCTTTTTTGTGGGAAGCTCTCTTGGCAAAAGCAGATTAGCGCAGGACATTTTCAATGAAGCGCATCAGCAGGGCGGAAACCTCCGCTCTGGTAGCGAAGCCCTTCGGATCAAGGCGATTGCCGTCCTTCCCCTTAAGCAGATCAATTGAATTTGCCCAGGCCAAAGCGTTAACGGCATAGTCAGAAATTTGCTCTTTGTCGGCAAACTTATTGAGATCAGCTTGAGCACTGACATCCTTGCCCATCATTTTAGCGTATTTCATCAGGACCACTACCAGCTGCTCTCTGGTGATATTGTCGTTCGGGCCGAAAAGTCCGTTTCCGTAGCCGCTGACCAGAGCATTTTCAGCTGCCCAGCGCACGGCGCTTTGACTATAATGGTTTTCAGCAACATCTTGGAAGCCTTCGCCCTTTGCCTGTGGCAGTCCCGCCAAGCGATGCAGTATGGTTACGACCATTGCTCTAGTCGTGGTCAGCTGCGGAGCAAAGCTGTCAGATGATACACCGTTCATCAGCTTCTTTTCGGTAACATAGTCGACTGCTGAAGCAAACCAATCGTTGGAAGCAATATCCTGATACTTCGATGCTTTAATAACCGTCTTTTCCGCATCCTTTGCTTTGGTATCGGTATTTGATACTGTCGGCTTTGTCGATGGAGCGGATGGAGTATTTGGTTTTGTCGATGGAGCGGACGGAGTATTCGGTTTTGGCGATGGCACCGATGGAGTATTCGGTGTTGACGGAGTCGATGGCGTCGATGGCGTGGATGGCGTTGACGGCGTCGATGGTGTTGACGGCGTCGATGAAGCCGGATTGGTCTTAACCATCAGAGCATCGGAAGCCTCCGATGCCTTATGTGTTTCCGTTTCTGCAACTCTGGTAAGGATGCCATATTCGTTATTTGCCCACAATCCGGTGAAGGTGCCGGAAGTCTGCCATTCTCCGCTTCTATCATGGCGATATTCCTGACCGGGAACAGCAGTCACAACAATCTGCGTATCGGTTTTGCTTACTAGAACAGGCGCCGCCGGTTTCGGAGCATCGGCTTTTTCAATCCTAGCAGTTTCCGAATGAACTTCGCCGGCTAAGCCAGTTGCCGTTACCTTCAGCAGGATTTTTTTGCCGATATCTTCCTTTTTCAAGGTGTAGGAAATTCCTGTTTCCCCTGCAATCAATTCACCGTTGCGATGCCAAGCATAGTTTAGAGAAGCGCCTGCAACTGGGAGCAAAGAGGTATCGGCGGTCAGGGTTTGCCCATATTTTGGCTCGCCCTGAATGGCCAGATCACCTGCCAAGGTCGGCTGACTGAAAATCCTGATGGAAACAGGCTCGGAAGCCAATTTAATAGTATTGCCGTCCAGCTTTGCCTTGGTTCGGATCTGATATACGGTATCGGCCGGAATATTTTCAATCTCATTTTGAGCAGCGATTGTCCAGTTGCTCCAATTGCTGGGAGTCATTTCCTTCCGAGTTTCCATTTCATTGGTCAGGCCGCTGATTTTACCAAGCGTCGCGCCGTTTTGATCATTTTTTGAAATATTTGTCGGCTTGGGCTGCTGCACCACGTCATATTCCGTCAGCGGGGAGTAGAGCGGATTATCCGGAGCGCCGTTAATAAGATAAAATTTGCGCAGAGCAAGCTTGGTCGGTTTGGGAGTGGAAGTAAAATTAAGTTCAAAGGAGCTGCGATATTCGGTAGGTATCCAGTTCTGAGAAATTTTATATTCTAAATGATCTCCCGCATTTTCTACAGTTACTTTAATTTTTTGATCTACATTTTCATTGAGAACTTCAATTTGAGGATTCGGACGCTTTGGCAGCACATCCATTTTTATTTCAAAGCTGCGATAGACGGGGAAGCTTCCCGCACCGTCCTGGATTCGAATTTTCAAGGGGATGTCCTTGCCGATATTAGCTTCCGCCGGAGTGCCGCTTAAAACACCATTTTCGCTTAATTCCAGCCAGTCCGGCTTTACGAAATTCGGCGCCCATGTATACTTATAAAGGGGAGTTCCATTCTTTATTTTAGGCTGGAGCTGGAAGCTCATATTTTTTCCCATTTCAGCTTCCGGATGAATTTCCGAAGCATCTACCTCAAAATTAGAGGAATCGTAGAAATAGGTAATAATTCCCAGCAGGTCATCAGAACGGTACCAGCGATCTGCATCGGAATATTGCAGCTTAGCATCCCGATCAGTTATGTCAACAGTGGCGCCGGGATTTCCATTGAAGCGGAAGCCAACTTGCTGCGCTTTATTAAAATTGTATTTTCCGTCAGTTGCAATGTGTAGGCCTGTCAAGTCTGCCGCAGGGCTGCTGGCAACAACGTTAATCCGACCGGTGGTATCAAAGGTAATATCGCCTGAATGAGAGGCAATACCAGTTACAGCAGTGCTTCCTTCATTGGCGGCAACTGCGGTCAATGCGGCATCGTCTAGGACCTGAATGTTTTTAGCAGCGCGCAGGGCGATGATATCTTGTACATTTTCTGATTTAGTTACCTCTATTGTGAGCATTGCTTTTCCCTTTAAAACAAAATTTCCCTTAGAGGAATCAGGATAAGCTGCACTAATACCAAAGGTAAGAAAGTTGTCTGAATCCTTTTCGTTTTTTACCGATAATTTTGCCGGTTCTGCTGCGTCGATAATAATATCGCCGCCGCTGGTATTATTGAGGTATTCCAATTCATTATTTCCCTGAAGCCTAATTTCAAGGTTTTCAGCGGAGAGAGAGCCAAGATTATCCAAACCTATCGTAACGGCTTTAAGATCCTGAATCGTCAAAACGCCGTTCTGGAAAAAGGCGGTGCAATTATTTACCCCTAAATCGCCGGAGCCTTGAACCTGACCGTTAACCAGATACTGTCCGTTTTCCAAAACCTTCCTGCCGTCGGGATCGCTGCTTAGGATGATTGTAATTTTTTCTGCTTTTCCGCTGCTTTCTGCTCTTACCGACAAGGGAAGCGCTGCAAACAGCAAGCACAGTGCCAATCCTAGGCTTAGGATTGATTTAAATCTCTGTTTCATATTCTTTTCCTTTCTTAAAACAAATAGTTATAAAGACCCATAAATAAGTCTGGCTTTTAATTCATTCTCTATATTACTATTTTTTAAAGGAAAAGTATAGCGTTTTTTTTGCATTTTAATATTTTTAATGTATTTTTAATTTTTAAAACCTAAGTAAAATAAAGGAGTTTAGTTTTTGACATCAAGAAGGCTTAAGCGATAAGTACCTAATGAGGGAAAAAGGTACTATTTAAAATCTTGGGAATGGCTTGCAAGAGCTTAGGAAAGCTTATGGGAGAGGAGGCGGTGGTTGAAAGTCCCAGCCAAGCTTTTGCGTCTTTTGTGATACATTATGCAGAAACCTTTATCCTTCCGGCAGCGGTACGAAATATACAATAAAGCCCTGCGGTGCAGCGATGGGTAAGGGAATTACAGTGATTAAGGCATTTGTAAGGAACAGTGAAGCAGAAAAAAGGGACTGTGTTGACTTGGTTTAGCTGGTGAAGCGGACGGAGTGTTGTAATTTTTCGATGACAATAAAATTATCCATTGGATGCGGAGCTGTTTTTAGCTTGACAGGGCGAAAGCTTTATAAAAAGTATTCGCCCTGAAAATATGTGCTTCTTTAAAGGCCGCAGCCTTTTATTTTATCAAATGGAAACAGAAATAAAAAATATTTTATTGGATCATCGGCTTTGAAATATATAGAAATCTTTGTATTCAAATTATAACAGAAAATGGACGATATTATTACAGAGATTATTTTATTTTGGGATGGAATTTTGTCGACTTTAATGATATAATCATAAAAAATGATTTCATTCTCATAAGAATAATTAGGGGGAAATAATTAGTGAAATGATCGAACAGAGGAAAGAAACTGCGGAATTATAAAATCAAAGAAGCATAGAATAGAGATTTTCTTTATAATACAAACAGATACTGAGGTGTAACATGAATTACGACTATATCGGAAGTAATTATTCTGCCGTCATAGGGATTTTTTTTCTGCTTATATT
>JBGZBY010000025.1:0-8961 GCA_041844915.1 Eubacteriales bacterium | reverse complement strand
TTTATTTTTTATATATTTTCCTTGTTTTTTAGAAAGAAAAGCTGTTTTCTTTTATAAAGAATTGCTCCGTTCTGGTTTTTGTATTGACATTTTCTCTTTTCTTTGTTATACTCACTTTAAACATTTATTCTTATCATAAACATTTGTTCGAAAGGTTATCCCATGAGCTACGAAGATTCTTTAATTGTAAAGGCCGCTTGGTATTATTATATAGAAAACATGACCCAGCAGGATATTTCCAAGCAGCTGGATATTTCTCGAATGAAAGTCATTAAGCTATTAGAAAAAGCAAAGCAAACCGGAGTAATTCAATTTAAAATATGTCCCGAGCAAAGCCGTCAGCTGCTGATAGAGCAAAAGCTAATAAAGCATTGGGGCTTAAAGGACGCATTCGTCGTTCCTACTCCGCCGGCAAACGCCAACTTAAACGAAACAATTTCCCAGGCCTGCGCTATGTATATTAACAATCGCTTGACTGAAAATATGTTCATCAACATGGGATACGGCGATACGCCCAGCCGGGTATTAAATCATTTGGCAACGATTACCGAAATGCCTATTTCCGTCATTTCCTTAACCGGCGGCGTTAGCTATTATCTGCCGAATATTCATTCCAATATCTTTAACGCTAAGCTCTATCTTTATCCGGCGCCGCTGCTGGTTTCCTCCAAGGAAATGTGTAGGGCCATGCAGCAGGAGCCGCCAATTCAAAAAATTGCCCGTATGGTTCGCCTTGCCAGCCTGACTGTAGTTGGTATCGGCGCTATGAACCCAGAAGCCACCATTCTTACCAACGGCATTTTAAATCAAAGCGATTTTTCCTACCTGAGTATGCAGGGTGCCGTCGGCGATATTTTAACTCATTTTATCAATAAAAAGGGCGAACCTATTCACAGCGATATTGAGGAGCGGCTCTTCAGCACGCCGCTTAGTACCTTAAAGGAATTGAATAATGTCATCGGCGTTTCCGGCGGGCCGCAAAAGATAGAAGCAATCCGCGCCGCTTTACACGGCGGATATCTTGATATCCTAGTAACCGACGAAAATACTGCTATAAAGCTGACAGAGGAAAGGTGAAGCCTATGGAAAAACAATATTTACTGGCGATTGACGCTGGAACCGGAAGCATCCGAGCCGTTTTGTTTGATTTCTTCGGAAATCAACTCGGCTGTGTGCAAAAGGAATGGGAACACAAAGAAGATCCCGCCTATCCGGGCAGTATGAATTTCGATTGGACAAATAACTGGCAATCCGTTTGCCAATGTATTCGAGAGCTGCTTGTCAAAACCAGCGCCAAACCAGAAGAAATTGCCGCTGTTTCCACAACCTGCATGCGGGAAGGAATTGTCCTTTATGATAAAGATGGTCAAGAAATCTGGGCTTGCGCCAATGTAGACGCGCGCAGCAAGGACGAGGTAGTTCAGCTGTTAAATGATTACCCGCAGCAGGAGGAGTTTTTCTACCATGAGTCCGGAGAAACTTACGCGCTTAGCGCCTTGCCTCGTCTGCTTTGGGTGAAAAATAAGCAGCCCAAAATTTACGAATCCATTTCGGCAATCGGTATGTTTAACGACTGGCTGATTTACAAAATGACTGACATGCTTGCCGTCGAACCAAGCAATGGCTCTACATCCGGCTTGTTTTGTCTGCGGTCAAGAACATGGGAGCCCTCTATTGCCGCCCGCTGTGGTTTGAGAACTGATATCTTTCCGGAAACTAGGGAATGCGGCTCTCTTATCGGACATACCTCGGAGCGTTGTCAGCAAGAAACTGGATTGGCAGCCGGTACTCCTGTTGTTGTCGGCGGCGGCGATTCTCAGCTGGGCTGTATCGGCGTCGGATCTGTAAAGCCCCATCAGGCTGTTGTCTTAGGCGGAAGCTTCTGGCAATATGAATACAACACGGATACGCCTCAGACCGATCCTCATTGCCGGCTTCGCGTTAATTGTCATGCCATCCCCAAGGTCTGGCAATACGAAGCCCTGGCCTTTCAGCCGGGATTGGTTCTGCGCTGGTTCCGCGATGGCTTTTGTCAGGCGGAGAAGGAGCTGGCGGCATCCAGAGGACAGGATGCTTACGATCTTTTAAACGAATATGCTGCCAAAATACCGGCGGGTAGCTACGGAATGCTGTGCAGCTTTTCCGATGTAATGAATTTTATCCACTGGAAGCATGCCGCTCCTGCCTTTGCTAATTTTGAGCTGGATCCCATTCGTTTTTCTAAATATACCTTTTACCGCGCCATTTTAGAAAATGCCGCCTTAGTAACGAAAGGACATCTGGAATTAGTTTCCGATACCGCCAAGCATAGACCAAAGGAAATTATTTTTGCCGGCGGCGCAGCCAAAAGTCCGCTGTGGTGCCAAATCCTAGCCGATGTTCTAGGCCTTCCGGTCAAGGTGCCCGTTGTAAAGGAAGCAACTGCTTTGGGCGCCGCTATTTTAGCCGGACATGGAATTGGTCTTTATCCTGATTTAGTCAAAGCAACAGAGGAGCTAATCCAATGGGATACTACTTACTACCCAGACACGAAAAATCATGCTCTTTATTCGGAAATTTACAATAAATGGCAGAGTTTTTATAAACATCAACTGGAGCTAATCAACCAAGGCTTACTTCGGAGTATGTGGACAGCCCCGGGATTATAGGAGGTTTTTATGTATATCATTAATGAAAAAGAAAGAGAATATCGCTTCGGCAACAGCGGGCCAAAATATCTGATGAAGGGCCCCCGAATGAACTTTGCCATTGTTCAGTTTCTGCCCGGCGAGGATTTTAAAGCACATTTTCATAATATCATGGAAGAAAATTTCTTTATTTTGGAAGGAAAAATTGATATCGTCGTCGATGGAATTGTTCACCATCTGGCTGCCGGCGATTTTATCCATATTGAGCCTAACGAAATCCACTATTGTATCAATCCTTATGATGCTCCAGTAAAGATGATTTCAACATTGGCTCCTTTCGAGGACGTGGATAAGGTCGAGGTTGAAAACTACAGCTATCCCTCATCAAAATAAGCTTCGCTTATCAATAGAAAGCGGGCAGCTCCGCCGCGGAATATGGAAATTAGCTTCTTTTCAAAAACAGGGGACACATTCAGGGAACACATTTTTATAAAAAGGGGCTGTTGCAAAACGATAAAAAATCGTTTTCGCAACAGCCCTTTTGCTTGTTTTAATTTAGTTTTTTCTTTCTTTAGGGGCTATTTCGCAACAGCCCCTTTTTCTATCTTATTGCTTAAGCGGTTGCTTTCTTCTGTTTTATTCTCCGTTTCCACTGCCGTCTGATGCTCTTTCTTTCTTTTTTGGCCGCCAAACCTGCAACAGCTCCTTAACTATTTTTTCTATTTTTCATTAATGCCTTATCTTTTTTCATATTCCACAACTCAAAGCATCTATCGGCTATAATTCAAGATTTGCTTTATCCCTTACAGCAATCGGCTGTCGGCAAAATTTCTTTAAAACGGCTGGATTTTCTACTTTATAAAAAACGCAAACCTGCGCCTTTTGTCTTTCTGCAAGGGCATGCATTGCCAATCCCTCTCATATCTAAATTTAAAAAAGCTCTGCTTTCGCAGAGCTTTTTATTAATGTAATCCCGTAATTATTTAATAATTTCGGATACCGAACCCGAGCCTACAGTTCTGCCACCTTCACGGATAGCAAACTTTTGACCCTTTTCCATAGCGATGGGGCCGATCAATTCGATGGTCATTTCAACGTTGTCGCCAGGCATGCACATTTCAACACCTTCCGGCAAATTGATGATACCGGTAATATCGGTAGTGGTGAAATAGAATTGCGGACGATAGTTGGAGAAGAACGGAGTATGACGGCCGCCTTCTTCCTTCTTCAATACGTATACCTGAGCCTTAAACTTGCTGTGCGGAGTAATACTGCCCGGCTTTGCAAGAACTTGTCCTCTTTCGATTTCCGTTCTTTGAACGCCACGCAGAAGAACGCCGACATTATCACCTGCACGGCCTTCATCCAGAAGCTTACGGAACATTTCGATACCGGTAACAACGACCTTTCTCGGCTTATCCATAAGTCCAACGATTTCAACCTCTTCCTGAACATGCAGGGTTCCTCTTTCTACCTTACCGGTAGCAACGGTGCCGCGGCCGGTAATGGAGAATACATCCTCAACAGGCATAAGGAACGGCTTGTCTGTGTCGCGCTCCGGTTCCGGAATATAGCTGTCGCATTGCTCGATCAATTCCAGAATCTTGTCGCCCCATTCACAGGTCGGATCTTCTAAAGCTCTCAAAGCAGATCCACGGATAATCGGAGTGTCATCTCCCGGGAATCCGTATTCGCTCAACAAATCTCTAACTTCCATTTCTACCAAATCAAGCAGCTCTTCGTCCTCTACAGCGTCGCATTTGTTCATAAATACAACAATGTAAGGCACGCCTACCTGACGAGACAACAGGATATGCTCTCTGGTCTGCGCCATAACGCCGTCGGTAGCTGCTACTACTAAGATAGAGCCGTCCATTTGCGCCGCACCGGTAATCATGTTTTTAACATAGTCGGCATGGCCAGGGCAGTCAACGTGTGCATAGTGACGATTGTTGCTCTCATACTCTACGTGAGAAGAGTTGATGGTAATACCACGCTCTTTTTCTTCCGGAGCCTTATCAATCTTATCAAATGCAACGACCTCACCAGTTCCCAATCTGTCATGCAGAGTCTTGGTAATGGCTGCTGTCAAAGTAGTCTTGCCATGATCAACGTGTCCGATCGTTCCAATGTTAACGTGAGGCTTATTACCTCTGTCAAATTTCGCTTTTCCCATTTCTATAATCCTCCTTGGTTGTTGCTGTCTATCACTTCAAATTATATTTTATATTCTGCTTTTTTGCAAGCCTTTTCTTGATTTTTTCCGAGAATTCAGCCTTTTTTATAAATCCCACCGGTAAAATCATTCAAAACGCTGGTTTACTCCGCGCCCTTGCCTGCTAAAATCTTTTCCTGAATGCTCTTGGGCAGCTGCTCATAATGATGGAATTCCATCGAGTAGGTGCCGCGTCCTTGCGTTTTGGAGCGCAAGTCGGTAGCATAACCGAACATTTCCGAAAGAGGCACATAGCCATGAACATTTTGCGCTCCAGCTACAGCGTCCATACCTTCGATTCTGCCGCGACGGGAATTGATATCGCCGATAACATCGCCCATATATTCCTCCGGCACGCTGACGTCTACCTTCATGATCGGTTCCAGCAAAATAGAATTGCCTTTTCTCATCGCTTCCTTCAAAGCCATGGAGCCGGCGATTTTAAATGCCATTTCCGAGGAGTCCACGTCATGGTAAGAACCGTCGTAGCAGTCCGCCTGAATGCCGACAACCGGATAGCCTGCCAGCACGCCCGACTGCATCGCTTCTCGAATACCGTTGTCCACGGGCTGAATGTATTCCTTCGGAATCGCACCGCCGACAATGGAATTGATAAATTCGTATTCCTTTTCGCCATTGACGTCCATCGGAGCAAAGCGCACCTTACAGTGACCATATTGACCGCGGCCGCCGGACTGACGAACAAATTTACCCTCCACATCCACCGGAACGGTAATCGTTTCCTTGTAAGCAACCTGCGGAGCGCCTACATTGGCTTCTACCTTAAATTCACGAAGCAAACGATCCACGATAATCTCAAGATGAAGCTCACCCATACCGGAAATGATGGTTTGTCCAGTTTCTGGATTGGTAAAGGTCTTAAAGGTAGGATCCTCCTCTGCCAGCTTAGACAGTGCCAGACCCATCTTTTCCTGACCCGCTTTGGTCTTAGGCTCAATCGCAACCGAAATAACCGGCTCCGGAAACACCATAGACTCCAGAACAACCGGATGCTGCTCGTCGCAAATAGTGTCGCCCGTAGTAGTAAACTTAAAGCCTACCGCCGCCGCAATATCGCCAGAGAATACCTTATCAATTTCTTCTCTTTTATTCGCATGCATTTGCAGGATACGTCCCATTCTTTCCTTCTTATCCTTCGTCGAGTTATAGACATAGGAGCCGGAATTGGTCGTTCCCGAATATACACGGAAGAAAGCAAGCTTTCCGACAAAGGGATCGGTCATAATCTTAAATGCCAGTGCCGAAAACGGTTCTTCATCGGAAGAATGTCTTTCTATGGTTTCTTCCGTTCCCGGCTTAACACCGGTAATTGCCGGAATGTCGATCGGGGCCGGCAAATAGTCAACCACCGCATCCAGCAGCTTTTGAATTCCCTTATTCTTATATGCCGAACCGCAAAGCACCGGAATGATCTTAACCGCAATGACCGCTTTACGCAGAGCAGCCTTCAATTCTTCCACGCTGATTTCCTCTTCCATCAGGAATTTATCCATCAGCTCTTCATCGGTTTCTGCAATTCGCTCAACCATCTCTGCCCGATAGAGCTCGGCGTCATCTGCCAGCTCTGCCGGAATTTCCTTTTCTGCAATATCATTGCCCAGATCGTCATTGTAATAATACGCCTTCATTCCAAGCAAATCAATAATGCCGGCAAAATTTTCCTCTGTTCCAATCGGTAGCTGAATCGGCACGGCATTTGCTCCCAAGCGATCCTTCATCATGCCGACAACATTTAAAAAGTTGGCGCCGGAACGATCCATTTTATTTACAAAGGCCATTCTCGGTACATTGTATTTGTCCGCTTGCCGCCAAACGGTTTCGGACTGCGGCTCTACTCCGCCTTTTGCGCAAAAAACGCCGACCGCGCTGTCCAGTACGCGCAGCGAACGCTCCACTTCAACGGTAAAGTCAACGTGACCGGGAGTATCAATGATATTGATACGATTTTCCTTCCATGCACAGGTGGTCGCAGCCGAGGTAATCGTTATACCTCTTTCTTGCTCCTGCTCCATCCAGTCCATTTGCGCAGCACCTTCATGTGTTTCGCCTAATTTATGAGTCCGACCGGTATAAAACAAGATTCTCTCGGTTAAGGTTGTTTTACCCGCATCAATATGCGCCATAATTCCAATATTCCTTGTGCGCTCTAATGGGTATTGTCTTTTTTCCAAAGTTTTTCCTCCCTTTGGTTCCAAAATTAACAGTTTCTATCCAACTCTTCGGGCTTTTGAAAGCCGAAAGCGGCTGTTACCAGCGATAATGAGCAAATGCCTTGTTAGCTTCCGCCATTTTATGCATTTCCTCTTTCTTCTTTACCGAAGCGCCAGTGTTATTGGCTGCATCCATCAGTTCTGCTGCTAAACGGTCAACCATCGTTTTTTCTCCTCTTTTACGAGAATATAAGGTCAACCAGCGCAGCGCCAATGCCTGCCGTCTATCCGGACGAACCTCCATCGGCACCTGATAGGTTGCACCGCCGACGCGACGAGCCTTTACCTCCAATACCGGCATGACATTATTTAATGCGTCATGAAAGATATCCACTGCTTCTTTTCCCATTTTTTCCGAAATTTTTTCAAAGGCTCCATAAACGATTTTTTGAGCCGTTCCTCTTTTACCGTCCAGCATAATGTTGTTGATCAGCTTTGTTACGATCTTTTCTCCGTAAATCGGATCCGGTAAAACATCTCTTTTTGCAATATGACCTTTACGTGGCACGTTACTTCCCTCCTTAATAATTATTAAATCATCGGTACTCAGCTTTTTCCTCTGTTCGTGCAACGATAATATTTATTATCCCAGCACTAATTGTGGAGTTTTTATTTCTGATTCCTATCTGATTTGTGTTGCGTTGCCGTCGGCATTAGTTGCCGGCCTGCGGTTTCTTGGCACCATACTTAGAACGAGCCTGCTTGCGCTTTGCTACGCCGGCAGTATCCAAGGTACCACGAATAACATGATAACGGGTACCCGGAAGGTCCTTTACACGACCGCCGCGAATTAAAACAACGCTATGCTCCTGTAAGTTGTGTCCTTCACCCGGAATATAACCGGTTACTTCCATAGTATTTGTCAGGCGAATTCTGGCAATCTTTCTAAGCGCCGAGTTCGGCTTCTTAGGAGTAGCGGTCTTTACAGCTGTGCAAACGCCTCTCTTTTGCGGAGCGGATTGTTTGGTCGCCTTCTTGGTCAAAGAGTTGTATCCTCTTTGCAAAGCAGGAGCTGTCGACTTCTTCTCTGCGGATTTCCTTCCTTTTCTGACTAGCTGGTTAAATGTTGGCATTTCTTTCACCTCCAAATAAAATAATTAGTGCTGCTAAATTCTTTTTTTAGGTTCTAAAAAAGAAGCCTAGAAAACAGACTTTGGTATTATATCATATTTTTTTCTAATTGGCAAGAGGGAAAATTCCTCAGAAATTTTCCCCTAATCCAAATGAAACATTTCCTTCAAGGGGATCACCACTGGACTGTTATCAGGATTGGTTTCCATCAGCGACGCCATAAAATCCCACCATTTGCAATTGAGCACGGTATCCGCTCCAGCCGCCCACTTTGCCTCATCCTCAATCTCAATATAGCCGAACAAAATATCCGTATCCTTATCCCAAAAAATCGTATAATTCTTGCCGGTACGCAAAGAGGGCAGGACGTCATTGCATTGTCAAAAACCGTTCCCTCCTGCGCCAGCTGATCCAGCATCGGAGTCCGAATCACCGAATCTCCCGCATAGTCCTATATGCAATAAGAATGCTGATCTGACATAAGTAGTAAAATATCCACTGCCATTTTTCTCCTCTCCATACTTTACTCGGTCTTTGTTTTTTCTTGATCTCCTTGATGATTTGGAGGACTGCACTTTACAAGCAAAGCGATGGGGGCTTTCGCGACTTTTCTTTTAGAAAAGCGCTGTCGCCCCTAGCTTACGCTTTGCAAGCAAAGCGATGGGGGCTTTCGCGACTTTTCTTTTAAAAAAGCGCTGTCGCCCCTAGCTTACGCTTTGCAAGCAAAGCGATGGGGGCTTTCGCGACTTTTCTTTTAGAAAAGCGCTGTCGCCCCTAGCTTACGCTTTGCAGGCAAAGCGATGGGGGCTTTCGCGAC
>JBGZBY010000024.1:0-25002 GCA_041844915.1 Eubacteriales bacterium | reverse complement strand
ATCTCTGCCTCCAAAAGGCGCAGCCTCTTATCCACAGAGGTCTGCGCCTTTCTTTATTTAAACAGCAAAAGCCTATAAAAATATTCTCAACAAAGAATTTAGCCTGCCCATAATAAAAAATTAAATTATTGACAATTTTTTCTTTTGGGATTAAAATGATAATGATTATCAGTTCGCTTAAGCGAACAGGAGTATGCCGAAAAAGTAAAAAACGAAAAATTGCTTCTGCCCCTTTTAAAAATAGGGTTTGAGAAATTAATTCAAGCCGTTTAAAGGATATGACGCGAAAATGCTGTCGCAAAAACGCCAGCGGAAAGGAGACCTTTTTGAGAAAAATAAATCCACTTGTTTTATTGCTGATTAACTGCGTCCTGCCCTTTCTTCCCATGCTGTCAGGCGCTTCCGGTCAGCCCTATTTTTTATTTATATTCAGCAGCCTTTTGCTGCTTTATTACAGAGAATACCGGCGCTGGGGCAAATTTGCGATCGCCTTCGCACTTTTCGGTCTTGCCTCCAGTTTTTTGATGCCATATTCCAATCCCTATATCAATATGCTGAACATGGTACTTTTTGCCGGTTTCAGCTTTATGCCGATGCTGATGATTTCTTCTCTTTTGTTTTATAATTATCAGCCCTCGGAAATTTTATATTCCTTACAGAGTCTAAGATTGAACCGCAAGCTGGCGATTGCGCTGATTATTACTCTGCGCTATTTTCCGACCTTTCAAAATGAATTCAAAATAATGAAGGGCTGCATGGCGATGCGCGGCATTGCCTTTTCATGGAAAAAGCCGGTAAAAAGCTTTGCTTACTTTATCACTCCTCAGCTTTTTCGCTGCTCCTTGCTGGCCGAGGAGCTAACCGGTGCCGGACTGAGCAAGGGCATTGATTATCCCGCCAAGCGCACCAGTGTTTGTGAAATTCGCTGGACGGCTCTGGAATGGTTTATCCTTCTGCTTTTTGTTTCCGGCTTGGCAGTAATGCTTTTTTATAAGCGCCTTAATTTCTCTTAATAAAAAATCTTTAAGCTATACCTTTAGGAAAACGGCTGGAATAGTTTATCCCTCTGTTTCTGCTTTGGTGATAGTGCTTATAAACACCTTAAGTTTCCAACTTCACTTATAAAAAGCCTTTCAGCTACTCCTTTAGGAAATTCACTATTGGCTGAATGCTTTATCCCTCTGCTTTGGTGATAATGCTTATAAGCACCTTAAGTTTCCGGCTTCGCTTATAAAAAGCCTTTCAGCCGCGCTTTTAAATTCTCGTATCCGGCCAAAAAGCTTCACAGCTCATACCTCACACCTGTTTTTATCCGGAAGCCTGCAAACCCCTTTGCCAAATTCAGAAGGGCTTTGGGGGAAAAGCGGCATATTCTTGGTTTAAAACAGTTACGAAACGGAGAATGCCATGATCGAATTTTGCAATGTTTCTTTTTGTTACGAAAATAAATTGGAGGAAAGCCTTCGTAATGTCAGCTTTTCGGTTAAGCGCGGCGAAGTCGTTCTTTTGACTGGCCTTTCCGGCTGCGGAAAATCAACCGTTCTCAAATGCCTGAATGGCTTGATTCCCAATCTATATGAAGGAAGCCTGTCTGGCAGGATTCTGCTGGACGGCAAGGAGCTGTCTGCCATGTCTATGAGTGAAATCAGCCGGCAGGTCGGCTCCGTTTTTCAAAATCCCCGAAGCCAGTTTTTTACGGTAAATGCTGGTGCTGAGCTTGCTTTTTCCATGGAAAATTACGGCTTTGCCCCCGAACAAATACGACAGCGCATCGACGAGCTAAGCCGGCAATTCTATTTGCAGGAGCTGCTTGAGCGCAGTATTTTTGAAATTTCCAGCGGTGAGCGGCAGCGCCTTAGCCTTGCCTGCGCGCTTAGTCTATCGCCAAAAATTTTGTTGTTTGACGAACCGTCCTCCAACCTTGACTACAGCATGACCCTGCAAATAGGCAAGTATATCAAAGAACTAAAATCGCAGGGATATACCATTCTGGTTGCCGACCATCGCTATTTTTATCTGGAAGCAATTCCCGACAAAATCATCACACTGGAAAACGGCGAAATCAGCGGCATTTATACCGAAGCAGAATTCCGGCAAAGCAGTTATCCCTTTCGTCGTTTCTCTTTGTTTGACGAAGAATATCCCGTCATTTGCTCCGACGGCTTTGAGGACTGCTTGCAGCTGACAGAGGTTTCCTTTGGCAGCATTTTAAAAGGAATCACACTCCAATTAAAAAAAGGAGAAGTGCTAGCTCTTATCGGCAGCAATGGTGCCGGAAAAACCACCTTAGCCAAGATTCTCGCCCGCATGGAGAAGGCCGATTCCGGTCAATGCCGGCTTCCCAGCGCTATGTTTGTTATGCAGGACTCGGATTATCAGCTTTTTGGCGCTTCCGTGGAAAATGAAATCAAAATCGCACCGATTGCCGTTTCTGACGAACAAGCGGAGGAAGCGCTCACCGCCGTCAATTTAACCGCTCTGCGTCATCAGCATCCCTTCGCCCTTTCTGGCGGTGAAAAGCAGCGGCTGCAAATAGCAACCGCCTATGTTTCACAGGCGGAGCTAATCATCTTCGACGAGCCGACCTCCGGACTGGATTTTATTTCCATGGAAAGGGTAGCTGCGCTGATCCGTAAATTGGCGAAACGACAAGCCATTCTTGTGATTTCTCATGATTATGAATTTATCCGGAAAACCGCCTGCCGCGTTGCCTATCTGGCAGATGGGAGAATTGAACAGGATTTTGTCCTAAATGAAGAAAATGTTTCAAAGCTAAATCATATTTTTCAAAAAATGAAAGGAGAACTTTTATGAAAGCTTTAAAAATAAAGGATTACGTATTTCTGGCAATCGTAACCGCTCTGTACATGGTGATCTACACTCTATTTGTTATGCTGACAGCGCCCCTAGGACCAATCGGGCACTCTCTGTCGCCGGGGCTGTTTGCGCTGGCAGGCGGTACCATTATTTACTTTGTTCATCAAAAGCTAGGGAAAATGTGGGAATTTTCCATTATGACATTGATTCTCATGGGATTTTTTACACTGATGGGCGGCGGCTATCTGCCTTGGCTGATCACCTCGATGCTTGGCGCTGTGTTAGCTGATCTGCTTGCTTCAGCCAATCCTTCCGCCAATCCTTTCCGGCTTGCCATCGGATACGGTCTTATGCAGGTCGGTATGGTCTTTGGCTCTATTGTGCCGGTCTGGTTTTTTGTCGACCGCTTCCGCGAGGACTGGATTCAGCGCGGGCAAACTCCAGAAGCGATGGACGCGACCATCGCCTCCGTTCAGGGAATTCTTGGCGTATGGATAAGCCTTGCTTCTTTTGCACTTGCCTTTGCCGGCGTTTATATCGGATATTTTATTTTAAAAAAGCATTTTGCCAATCAAAAAAACGGAGAAAAATAAAAAGATTAACCCAGAGCTTTTCCCAAAGAGGAAAACACACAGAAAGGAGAATCTGTTATGAAACCTTCCGAACAAATTGAAGAAAAAATCAAGCAGCAAGTAAAGCAGTCGATTCAGCAGCAAAAAAAAGATGCTCTAAGCTCTGCTATTGTTAAAAAGGAAATGTTTGCCTTTGCTCCTGAGCTAAAAAGCAAAATGAATCTTTCCATCGCTCTTGCCTGCTTTGGCGAAATTTTTGGCTTTGCCTCTTATTTCTTTGCTGCTTTTGCCGCTGCTACTTTAGCTGAAAACCGTTTAGATGTAAAAAAGCTATGGCTGTATGCTACCATAGCTATTCTTTGCGTTGCTCTGCAAAAACTGTTGACTTGGCAATCCAGTATCCGTAGTCATCAAATCAGCTTTCGCATTTTATCCAGACTGCGAAGCGAGGTCAGCCGCAAGCTGGAAAATGTTCCCATGGGTTATATTTTGGAAACGCCCATTGGCAAATATAAAGAAATTATTGTTGAACGTATTTCTTCCCTAGAGGACTGGATTGCTCATACCATGCCTGAGCTACCTTCGCGTCTGCTTCATCCGCTGCTTTCCACTTTGATTTTATTCTTTCTGGATTGGCGCTTGGGTCTGGCTGCCTTTTCCAGCCTGCCTATCATCTTTCTGGCTTTCGCCATTATGTTTTACAAACGTGAGGAAAGAATGTACACTTGGCTCAATTCCAGTCAGGAAATGAATTCCACCATAGTGGAATATGTCAACGGCATCAGTGTAATAAAGGCTTTTGGTCAAAACAGTCGGAGTTATCAAAAATATGAAAATGCCGTCAATTACTTCTATTCCTCTACCATGAATTGGTGGAAGCAATCCTGGGTTTCCATGGCCTTGTTTTTTGCCTGCACGACTTCTCCGCTTTGGGGAGTGCTGCCTATCAGCAGCTACCTTTATATGAACCGCCAAATCCCGCTTTGGATGTATTTAATCTCTTTGATTTTGCCGCTTAGCATTTTGGCAAATGTTTTTGTGCTGATTATGAGCACCGAGCTTTATCAAATGATTGAAACCTCTTGGCGAATGCTGCGAGAAGTCTTTCATCTTCCGGAGCTAAAGCGCTCCTCCCAAGAGGCTTCGCTAGACCCTGATAAAAATTTTGAATTTCAAAATGTCAGCTTTGCCTATAAAGACAATATAGAAGTACTAAAAAATGTTTCTTTTACTGTGCCGGTCGGCAAAGTCACTGCAATTGTTGGTCCTTCCGGTTCCGGTAAATCAACTATTGCTAAATTAATGGCTGGGTTTTGGGAGGAAACAAAGGGCAAAATTTTATTCGGCGGCGTTCCCTGTCAGGAGATTCCGCATAACCAGCGAATGAACGAAATCGCCTATGTGGCGCAGGACAATTTTCTTTTTGACTGCTCGATTCGTGAAAATCTCTTGCTGGCCAATCCCAAGGCTACCGAGGAAATGCTAAAGCAGGCAATCCAAATGGCTAACTGTCAAGACCTCATCGAGCGTCTGCCGCAAGGACTAGATACTCAAGTCGGCGACTGCGGTGGTTTGCTTTCTGGCGGGGAGCGCCAGCGCATCACTCTTGCCAGAGCGATTTTAAAGCCCTCTCGCTGCATTATTTTAGACGAGGCGACTGCCTATTCTGACCCGGAAAACGAAGCCCTTATCCAGCAGGCCGTTTCCCGTTTGGTACAGGGCAAGACATTAATTGTAGTAGCGCATCGGCTGCATACTATTATGGATGCCGATCAGATTCTAGTTGTTGAAAATGGGCAAGTCAGTGCCATTGGCACTCATAAAGAGCTTTTACAGCAGTCGCCGATATACCTTAAGCTTTGGAATAAATATCAGGGCACTGATCAGAGCAGCATTCAGAAAGGAGAAGAAAATGAAATACTTTAAACGTTTATTGCAGCTTTTAGGAAAACATAAAAGCCAATTTTTATTTGGCCTATTTTTTGCCATTTTAAAGGATTTTAGTTTTATCTTTGTTTTTGTCGCTCTTTATTATACTTTTTCCCGCCTTGAATCTTTGACGCTTTCCGTCTGCCTTACGGCTTTTGGAATCTTATCCGGCGGCATGATAGTTCATTTCCTTTTCCGAATTATTGAAAATACTCTGACCTCTGCCAAGGGATATACCATTTTTAAGGATTATCGGCTACGAGTTGCGCAGGATTTAAAGCAGGCTCCTATGGGCTATTTCGACGAGCAGCATCTGGGAAATATCCAAGGTGCAATGAGCAATACCATGACTACCTTGGAAAATTATACAGTCATGATGATTACCGATTTGCTAAATGGGTTTACCATCGCTATTTTACTAACTCTAAATTTTTTCCACATGCACTGGAGCTTAGGTGCTTTAGCAGGTTGTTCTATCTTCCTTTTGTTTTTAATTCTTCGCCGCATTTATCAGATAGCGCATGTCTACGTTCCACTGGGTCATGAAATTGAAACGCGCATGAATTTCGCCGTTCTGGATATGCTAAGAGGAATGTCCGTACTGCGTTCCTTCCCCTCAACCCATACGCAAAAAATGTCTAGGGAAATCCAAGATAAGGCCTATCAGGTCTATGAGGAGAAATATCAGATCGACGTCAAGACCGAAATGGCGGCAGCTGGACTTTTTAAATTATTCGGCTTTACTATTGGAGTTTCCGGTATTTTACTGGTTTTGCTGACACTGACTTTAGGTCTTAATCATCAGATAGAATATAATGCCGCTTTGACGGTCACCGTTGGAGCTTATATCATATTCCTAGGCTTAGGACCGCTTTCCGACGGCGCTTTTCTTTATGTAAAAGTACCTGCCGCTCAAGCTTATTTGGATAAGGTCATGACTATTCCCACAATTCCCGATGGCGGCCATAAAACCATCAGCGGCAGCAAGGATATCATTTTTGAAGATGTCTGCTTTTCCTATGACGATAGCCGAATGATTTTAAAAAACATCAGCTTTCGTATTCCGGAAGGCTCAAAAACGGCAGTGGTTGGCCCCTCCGGCAGTGGAAAAACTACGCTGGTCAATTTAATGGCAAGATTTTGGGATGTCAATAGCGGCAGGATTCGCCTAGGCAGTCATGACATACGGGAATACACAGTAGAAGCCCTGCTTTCTCAAATGAGTATGGTATTTCAGGATGTTTATCTCTTTCATGATACCATTCGCAGCAATCTGCTCTTTGCTAAGCCTGATGCAACTGCGGAAGAAATTGAAGCAGCCGCTATCCGCAGCTGCTGCCATGACTTTATTATGAAGCTGCCCGATGGCTATGATACTGTAATTGGCGAAGGCGGCGCTACTCTGTCGGGCGGTGAAAAGCAGAGAATTTCAATCGCCAGAGCTTTGCTAAAGGATTCTCCTATTGTTTTGCTGGATGAAGCCACCTCCAGCATTGATCCGGAAAACGAATATGAAATTCTTCAAGCCATTGATGAGCTATGTAAGGGCAAAACTGTAATTTCCATTGCTCACCGTTTAAGCACGGTGAAAAATGCTGATCTTATTTTGGTTATTGAGGACGGACAGCTGGTTCAGCAGGGAAATCATGCCGAGCTGGCAAAGCAAAAGGGCGTTTATCAGAATTTCCTGACTGCCCGGCAAATGGCGCAGGGCTGGAAGCTGGCCTAAGCCGGCTTTCCCTCTCTGAAAAGCTATTCCTTTCCTGCCCGTGCTTCAATCATTTTCTTACCTTCCCAGTATAGCTAAGCCCGGCTCTGAATAAGCAAGCTTTTGCGATTTTTCTGGGATAAGGCAAGGCATATGGGAATGCCATGACACAGCAAAGTAAAATCACTGCGCTTATTCCGCTTTTCTGCTGGCAATTGCAGGCGGGAGGGCAATGAGCGCAGCAGCGGAACAAAATATAAAGCAATAAAGAGGTGCGGCAAGATAGCTTATTATCCTGCCGCACCTGCTTATAATAAAGATAGGAAATCACATTGGTATATCGTTTTTCATTACAGCAACTTCACCCGCGCCATCTTCATAGGTTGAATTTAACTGATTAATCATATATTCTTTGACTTCATTTAAATTCTGAAATTTTGTCGCCTGATATGGGTATTCCGGATTTGTTTTTTCAAATAGTAATAATCTTCCCTGTTCTCTATTAAACCAGCGGCATGGCTTACCCCAATGATTCCCATTTCTTCCGACCATATTGTTACAAGAGAAGCACTGTTATCTTCTTTTTAAATGTAACACCCCGTTTCGTCCATTCCTACTTGATGACATCATACATATCTTGCTTTGGAGAATCCGCAGATAATGTAATTGGATTAGAAGAAAAATATTCTGAAAGCAGCTAGCCTTCCATATCTGCTGACAGAATTCCTTTTTTTAAGCTGCCCCGCACTATAATGCAATGTCCGAAAAACATATCGTCATCCTCAAAGCAAGCAGAAAATGAGCCCCCGCTGTCATGGAAATTGCTCTAACCCTCACAATGATTTGATTTTCATTTTCCCAATTTTTCGTCAATTCCAAGAAATAATCGTCTATCGCCTTTTCCATGTAAATTTTACTTGCTTGATAATCCCACCCCTGTTGATATACCGCTGTAGTTTGAATATTGATTGTTTGGCCAGTTACCCCTTGAACGGTAACACTGTGCCCGATCGGAGCAAGGCCGTATCCTTTTCCTGTATTTTCAACTGGATCAATCTTCTCTTGTACCTGCTGAACCATTTCGACACTTGGGATATCATAATTACTCGACAGGATTGTCAATTTAACCGTTCCAACGCCGTTCCAATTCGGCGTAACCTTAATTCTTGGTTGTTAATGGTTAAGTTGTTCATAAAATTAAACTCCTTTCAATCTTTGGTTGAAAGAGATTACTTTTTATGATAAAATATTTCATAGAGAGCAATCTGAGAATAATCGGTCTTACTTTGACGGGTAGCCGATTATTCTTTTTCTTTATTAGCATATATATGCTTTATCCCAGCCATTACAACCTCGTATTGAGTTTTGTTTAATTCTTTGCAACATTTTTCTAACAGTTGTTTATCTTCTTTTGTTGCTCGTATTTTTATTTGTTCTGACTTCGGATTTTCGCTTTTCGGTCTGCCAATTTTTGGACTCATTTTTTTCACCTCACTTTATTGAGTACACAACAATTATATAACAGTGTACCCAAAAAGTCACCCCCCCCCCCAAAATAAAATATTTTTTGGCATAGAAAAAGCACCTTTTTCGGTGCTTTGGAATATTATTTTGATTTTCTAATCACTTTTAAAAATGAGGGGATGACACTTAGAACGCTTGCTCCTAATAGCCATTTTGCAAAATCTGGTTGCCCGTTTAATGCTAAAACAACGCTCAAAAAGATAGGGAGCAAAAAACAAACGAAACCAAGAATGAGACCACCTTTCGATATAAAATTATCGGTATCAACAATGTCTTTTTCTCTCGCTCTGCGTTCTTTTCCTTCTTCTTCGGCCATCAACAAGATACGATTTGCTGAACCTTGTAAAGTCTCTTCGTACCTTCGCAACTCATCAGGGTCAGGAATTGGAGCAATTCTAAATTGCCTTCGCATGAAAAATTGCTCGACTTCCTCTTGGTTTTTCTTCTCCATGGCATTTGTTTTTGAGATTTTAAGGTGCCCTTTATCTGCCATACCCATTCAAAACCCTTCTCATGTCTTTCCCGATGTTTTCCCAGTCTTTCCGCATCGCTTCGTAATCGGATAATCTTGAGCTTCTACGCTCTGTTGTTTCGTGGATAGCCCCGAACAAGTCGAAAGTTCTCGCCATTCCGCCAAAGAACAGCCTGACGATACGCCTTGATTGTTTTTTTGGTGCATTTTTCATATCAATACCCCCTTTAATTAAAAGGGATTTCGCCCTCTTTTTGGTTACATTTTGTGTGCTAAATGTAACATATTCTTGAAAAAAATTCAAGTTTTTTTAAAAGAAAAAATAATGACAACTAACCCAAGTAAAAACCCTAGAGCAGCAACTATAGGGTTTTTGTGTTAATCTTGGATTAACAACTTTCTTGCTTGTCCTTATTATATCCTGCCCATATCCCCCCTGTCAAGCCTTAAATCCGTCCGGCTTTTCAACTTCAAATACCCAATCCCCGTCAAGGTCTATTTCAACCGGTATAGGGCTATCAAAATATAACCTTTCATAGATACCGTCTGTCCTCAATATATCCCCTGTGATTTGATATACCGCCTTTTCGTCAAAGTCTTTATTAACATCAGAACAAATGACAAGGCTTATCTTTTGTTTTCTCACCTTGCAGGTTCTCTCGCCTAAAATAGAAACTTCATGGGAATCCTCATAAACTTCCAGTCTTGCATCTATATCTGCAAATAAATACCGGTCTCCGTTCATCATTTGATAAAGCTTACAATTATAAAGCTTGATTGTTTTGATAAGTGTTCTCATCTGCGCCTTCCTCAAAAAGCTTATCTTTTTCACGAATAGCCGCTTTTATTAGCTCTATTCTCTTTTCTCGATATTCCCTTGTTCCATCGATTCCTTTTCTGCTTTTCCATTTCTCCGAATCTTCTAACTTTTTCAAGTCCTCATTTAATTTATCCAGTATCTTCTGTGCTTGCTGTTCTTTTGTCATCTTTTTCTTCTCCTGTAAGATATATTAAGTTCAGCCACTAATTTTTGTACCTCTGAATGCCTGTACTCTTCAAATGTCATATCCTGCGCAAAAATCTCAATAATCGGGTCAGATGGAAAACCCTCTCTGCTTAACTCATAGATATATTTTTCATCAAACCCGCACAGATATTTTAATTCATAACATTGGAAAAAGTCAATATCATCTTGACTAAAAGAAAATTCGGTATATTTTATTGGGTGATTATGTGTTATAATTGCACCTTTTACAATATCGCCCATAGACCCTATATTTAAAAAATTATCTTGCCCTTTGACTTTATAAGTATCCCCAGTCTGGGTAATGATTAAAGCATATTCTTCTTTTGCGGCAACATACTCCTTTTCAAAAGTATCTAACAGAGTCTTTATTTCGTCCTCGTTTTTAAGATTAATTTTTGATACTTGCAAAACATCCAGCCCATCCCATTTCGGATCTTCCGGCCTAACATACTTTTCTTTCCATTCCCCATATTTCATATTCGCCGGAACATATTCTGTGTTCCCTTCTTTCCGGCTTGCTCTTAAATCGTCCTTGGTGAACTCGTCATTGAAATAGGGGCAAGTTGTTGATCTGCACCATACATGAAACGGCGGAGCGGTTACGCCTTCTTTAAACTCACTCATTGGGAAATGCTTGCCGTCCATTGTTTGGCAGATAGGGGAGGTGCGGCTGTCCAGCGTTGCTACAATTTCAAATTCTTCCACGCCTAATTCATTAAATGCATCTCGCTGTGATGTGCTGGCAAAAAATGCGCTTTCCGTCATCACCAGTCTGCCTGCTTGGACTTTGGCATTTTTAAATTTGCTGTCCACAAATCGGCTCATTGCCTTAATAGCATTATCCGGCGTACCTCCCAAAATGCAGATCCTTGTCATCTCTTTATGCAGCTCGTCTACCATCTGCGATTTTTTACCCCAGATTCGGCTTGAAAAGTCCTTGCCGTCCGGTGCCCACGGCTTAGTGATGATTTTATTCAGCTTATTCTCATCCACTTCGCCGATAGTAAAGCCAATGCCAAAGCCTTTTTGCACTTCGTAAATGCTCCGGTAATAATTCTCTGTGTATGCCTTACGAGCAAGGCCATCTATAAGGTCAACTTCATTCCCGAATGCCTTTTCAGCGATGTGCTGTGTCCGGATTTTCAAGGCCTCCAACCGATTAATGTGGAATTTCGCCGATGCATTCTCCAGCTCTTTCACCCATTTTTGATTTAGGGCGTTTTCCTGCCCGTATTTGATGTACTCCTGCACATCCCATTTGAATTCTTTTAGCTCGTTCTTGCTTAACAGCTTCCGTGCATCAGCAATGCTGATTTCATTATTCCTGGCAATCCGCGCGTACCATACATCAATTTCTTTCTGCATTTCAGCTTGTGCCTTGCCAAACGAATTATCAATCTGCCGGTATGTTTCTTGTCCGTATGCATTAACTTGCTCCTCTAGTCTGCTAAATCTTTCTGTCCAGTAGTTCATTTACATCACCGCCTGTATTCGGAAACGGCTCATACTCCTGCTCCTGTTTTTTCAATTTTGCTAATTCCGCATCTACGTCATCCACCCATGGATGTTGCGCAATCAAAGTTTCAGTCGATAAGATTCCGATAGACTTCTGAATATTGTCAATGACGTCCGATTCACTAATCAGAATATCGCGGTTAAAGATAATCTCGACGTCTTCATTTTCAAAATTGCCGCCTCCCGTATTTGCCAGGTGACAGTTGATAAACCATAAAAGCTCTTCAAAGGCCGCCTGATATTCCGTTTCCATGCCGTCCGCATCAAGGTCAATATCATGGTACATTGACAGGATATTCATTTGATTGGCGTTCCCCGATAGCCTATCGTCTTTGGCATCGTAACCCATAGCATTTTCAATCAGAGCCTTTTTGAGCAGGTCAAGAATTACTTTGTAATTTTCGGCATTAACCTCAATTTGCAGGGTTTTTAAATCCCCCTGCATCCCGTCCGACGAATTAATTTTTACCGCTCCATACGTTGCTAAATTCCTTCGGAATGTTCCTAAGTTCTCCCCACCGTAATTGAGTAACACAAATATGGTACTTCTGACATCCTCGTCCATGTTGTTTTCAAAGTTTGATTTTATGAGATTAATTCCGTCCTGCAATGATTTAACATTTCTAATAAGCGGCTGCTCTTCTTCGTTATACCGAAAAGGAATTAACGGTACTTTCTCCCAGTTGTAAGGCTTTCCATCTCTGTAGAAGTAGTTCCCTTTTTTTATCTTATCCGGCACCAGTCCGCCGCTCGTCAACTCAAAATAGTATATTCCGTCCGTTTTATAGATTTCCACTTTCTCGATTACAATCGGTTGATTGTTTTCGTTGTAGCCATCCACTTCATAAAGTCGGATTGCGTAATCTAAAACCGTATGATCGGCATCTTTCCAGCCCGGGCATATCTCATAGGCCTTTACCCGCTTAAACCGCAAAGCCCCATTTGGGGCGTCATAATAAACCAAAAGCCACGACAAACCACAATTAAGGCTATCCTGCCCTATTCTTTTGATATCTCGCATAAACTTTAAATTAAACAGATCTTTCAAGACTTCGGCGTATTGTTCATTTTTGGCATTTACCGTGAAAGGCTTTCCTAGAAGGTAGTTGCTTTTTTGCTTCACCATTTTTCGATATTGATTGTCCACAATTCGATGATTCGGCAGATTCTCCACCTCTTCAAGGCTTCCGCTTGCCCCAATGACTTCCCGCTTGCGGCGTAGAATGTCATGATCCCCTTTAAAGTATCTTTCCCCCGTCTGCATACCTTTTCTACTTTTGGAGTTTTTAAATTTTCTTATTTCGTTTTCAAAAAACTTAATATCAATTGCATCCATGATATGCCCCCTCGTTACTAGTCAAAGCTAAATGTTGCGCCTGCCACCGTCTTTTCCGCTACGCCTGTTGTAGCGTCCGGCGCATCGTCGTGCTCGTTTTTCCCCTCTCTTTGGTATTTTATCATCGCATCGTAATATTCCGGCCAGCGATTCCTCCAGTCCACAGGGAGCAGCACATTTTCCATCACCCAAGTAGCATTTGACAGTATTCTTGATTCTTTATTCCTCGACTGGTGAAATAACCGAAACGTCGCGCCAATATATCCTAAATCATTTCTTAATATCCGTTCTACATTTCTGCCAAATCCCCTGCCGCCGGAGTTTGATTCAATGTCAGCAATGTTTATTCTGTGTTCCTTCATCGCTTTTGCTACCATCGGCTCCGTAATCTCCATACCCTCTTTTGTGTATATTACATCCAGCACGTACGCCTTACCCATGTAAATGCCATAAATGATATTGCAAAGATAATCGGCTCCTTGGTCGGCAGTATCGGTATAGCTCTGAACAGAAGTATAAAGCTTATTTCCGTCCGCGCCTGTCGGTTCTTTTTCGTATGTGCTAAATTTACTATAAAGCCGTCCTTTGATATCAATCGGCTGCTGCTGATAATTCGCTTCTGCAATTTCTATGCCCATCGCTTTCCGTTTTTTCTCATAAGACTGTTCCGAAAGGATAGGCGGGCAAAGCATGCTGCCATCCTCCTGTTTGGCTTTGTATGTGATTAAGCGATACGAGATACCATTTTCTTTAAACTCATCGATTGCCCGACCCGCAAGATCTAAGGAGTGCCATCTGGTCATCACAATAATGATTTTACCGCCTTCTTCCAGTCTTGACAGCATGGTTTGTGTAAACCAATTCCACTGTTTGTCAAGTTCCAAGGCATTATGTGCTTCACTTGCTGTTTTAATCAAATCGTCAATAATTAGCAAATCCGCACCGAATCCCATCGCGGTTCCCTTGGGGGACGTCGACAGATAATTATTATACCCGTTTTCAAGACTCCATAGATTCATTGCCCCGTCGCCTTGCTTTATCTTAACACCTGGAAAAACATCAGAGTAAATTATTCTATTTTCGTCCGCCTTCTCTTCCATGATGGTATTTCTAACATTTTTAGAGAATGTTGTAGATAGCGTTTCGTTATACGATCCGGTCATTATTTTCTTGCCTTGGTCATTCCCTAGCACCCACTCCACAAAACAACCGATTGTTCTCGACTTTCCATGCCGAGGGGGCATATTGATAATAATTGCTTCCTCGTCTGACTTAAGAAAGTCTTGCATTTCATTGCAAAACTCAACCAAAAACCTCCGATCTTCTTTGTAAAATTTTGGTGCTTTCAAATGGCAATAGTAAAAGAAATCACGTCTTGCCAATTCTATCCTCGCCTGTTATTTGATATACTCTGCCCTATCCATCTTTGATCAGCCGCCTTAATTCTTCGGTAGTCAAGTCCGAAAATGGATTACTCGTTTTAAGCTGACCATCCACGTCCAGCCTCTTAACATCCCGCCATTTATCCGGCCTGCGGTTTTTCAACCAAAAGATTTGGGCTGTGGTATCTGGCGCAACTTCTTTTGTGACCGTCTTAGTAATCTTCAATTCCGTTTTCTCCAAGTCCGAATCATATACTGCTTCTTTCGTTATTTCAGTATACGAATACCCCAGCGCCCTTTTTAAAAGCGCGTTCTCTACTTGAATATCCACGACCTCCTTACCCTTTTTTAAGGACTTTGAAAACTCTGGAAATTTCGCTTTCCAAGCGTATAACGTGGATGCGGTTATTCCCATTTTCACAGCTATCTGTTCATCCGTTAAGCCATCCCTCGCCCAGCCTTCTAATTTCAGCAGCCCCTCATCAGTAAGCCACTCATGATATTTCCCTTTCGCCATAATGGCTCACCCGCCTTTCATTCTACACATGAAAAAAGAGTTAGAACTCTCAATATTTCAATACATTGAAGGATTTTACAACTCAAAGAGACCTCATGGTTCATTAGGACTCATGAGTCCTAATGAAAAAGAAAAAGAGTATTGGAGCAAATAAGACCTTTTCACAAAAAAATTTCCAAATTTGTGTCTATTTACTTGACTATAGTCCACCCCGCCCCAAACCATCGCCGCTCATGCAACCTCTGACCTTACCGAAGAAGAACAGGAAAAAGTAAGAGAATATATTCAGTTCCTTAAAATGAAGAGAGGGCTATAAATGACAGATATTCACAACGCAAAAGCCTATAAAAATATTTGCTTTATCGCTTTACGAATATTATTATATTTGTTATAATGTGCTTGTTGGAGGGGAAACAATATGAAAAGTTATTCATCAAGAGAAGTGATAGCAATTCTAAAAAAAGATGGTTGGTTTGAAGTAAGCAGCTCCGGTAGCAGTCATAGACAATTTAAGCACCCGATGAAAAAAGGACGGGTAACTGTAAAGCACCCTTGTAAAGACATCCCAACCGCAACATTAAAGTCAATCGAAAGTCAATCAGGGCTTATTTTTTAAGCATTATCCTCTCCCATTTATATACTTTGGAGGTATCTACTATGAACAAAAAAGACCGTTATTTTTATCCGGCAGTTTTTGTCTATGAACCAAATAGCGAAATTGCTGTTGTATTTCCTGATTTAAACTGTGCTACAAGCGGCGTAGACGAAACCGACGCTTTGCTTTCCGCAAGGGATTTGCTGGGCTGTGTTCTCTTTGGAATGGAAGAAGACGGCGAAACGCTTCCGCAGGCTACACCATTAAATGCGCTCTCCTTAAAAGAAAATGAAAAAGCGATACTTGTTGATGTTTATATGCCCTCCGTTCGCATGGCGAATATTCAAAAATCAGTCAATCGCACTGTTACCCTTCCTGCTTGGCTAAACGCCCTCGCTTTGGAACATAATATTAATTTTTCGCATTTATTACAAAACGCTATTAAGGAACAATTGCATTTGTAAAATTACCTTTCTAACCGAAGATAGCGAACCTATGGGGAATTTAAGTATGGATTTAGAAAAAATAGAAGATATGATACAAGAAAGAAATATCACATTAATTAAAGACCATATCCCTGTTGAGAAGATGAAAGGGCTATATATGACAAATCCCTTTCCTCCTCTGCGGAAAAGCTTTGTATCCTCGCGGAAGAACTCGGCCATTATGAAACCTCCGCCGGAGATATTCTAGACTATAATCATCCCATCTCCGCCAAACAGGAAAGAAAAGCCCGACTTTGGGCGGCTGAGCACTTAATCCCTTTTGACGATATCATCGCCGCTAATCGAGAAGGCATAAACAATCGCTATGAGCTTGCAGAATTCCTAAATGTTACTGAAGAATTCCTTGAAGAAACTATCCGGTTCTGGCGCATAAGATATGGAACACACTTTGAACACAACGGCTATTTGATTATTTTTGAACCTCTGGGCGTGTGGACGAAAGAAGGTTTAAGAAAAAAGGCGGCAACAGACCAACTGCTTTAAAATAAATACTTAATTTCGGAGGAAAAATGAAAATAGAATACTCCAAACAAGTAATAAAATTTTTGGATAAGTATGACAGTCTGACTCGCCAGCGAATAATGAAGGCAATCGAAAATTTGCCATTAGGTGATGTCAAAAAACTATCTGGACTTCCTTATTATCGCTTAAGGGTTGGAAATTATAGAATTATCTTTCTCAATAACTCTAATGCCGTGATAGAAATTGTAAAAATAGACAGTCGTGGTGATGTATACAAAAAATAGGAGGATTTTATGAATATTACAAAGGAAAGAATCATAGGCGCTATAACCGTAATGAGTGACGAAGCTGCGGATAAACTCTGGCATATAATATCAACCGAGTTTGTTCCTTCTTGGGATAATATCAAAGAAACAGAACCGGATGAATGGGATTTGCAGATGATAGAAGATATTAAAAATAATCCCGATTGTAAAGAAATGGTCAGTATAAACTAATTTGATTATTTTTGAACCTCTTTTTATTGACACAACTTATGATTATGTAGTGTTGACACTCTCCCTGTCAAATGGTATTATAATAACATAATGTCCCTGTGCGGACAGTATATAAGACGAAGGCTCTTGTAGCCAAGGGAGAACAAGCTATTAGATTGTCCTCCCTTTATTTTTTGGCCATAACACCTCTTAGCAGTACGCCCCCACCATACGGGACAGGCCATTATACTTCCGGAAGAAATAAGCAAAAAGCCCCTTGCGTGCCAACGCAAAAGGCTTTTCATCGTGATATAATACCACCTCTGAACAAGGCTATTATATCACACTTTCTACTTTTTTTGCAAGAAAGGAGTGATTTTTTTATGCTAGAAAGCAAAATTTCAACCAGAGAAAAAGACGGAAAAATTCAAGCCATTGTTTCCTTTAAGGTAAATGGAAAATGGAAGCAAAAGACAAAGCAAGGCTTTACCACCGAAAAAGATGCCCGCCAATGGGCAATGGATACGGAATTCACCTTGCAAAAGGAAATCCGCTCCGGCGTGGTCTACTCGGATATGACACTGGCAGAAGTGCGCGCAATGTTCCTTGATTTTAAGAAAATGGAAGGAAAAACCCCAGAAACAACTAGCACCTACGAACGGACAACCGCCATATTAGAACCATTGTTTGATAAGCCCATCCGGAAGATTACCGAATATGAGCTAACGGAATTTTTTCTGCGAAAAAGAACGCAAACCGGAAAAAGCTACCACGAGCACCAACGAATGACAAGGGTGCTTTTTAGCTTTGCTATGAGCACTCTGCAAGTGATTGCTAAAAATCCGGTCAAAGTCCTAAAAAGCACCTACGCCGACAAGCGCAAGAAATATATTGAAAATGCCGATCTTGCTGCTATTTTATCAAAGAAAATGTCAACAGCCGCAAGTCTTGCCATTCGCATTATCGCCGAAACCGGCTGCCGGACCGGAGAGGCTTTCGGCATTACGATTCATGACCTGCGCTCCGGTGAAGTAACCATCAATAAACAAATGAGCACTGCTCATACCTTTTCCCCTTTAAAAAACAAGGAAAAGGGAATCAGAGTATGCCCAATCTCTGACCACCTTTATGCCGATCTCCTTGCCTATTACAAGACCAAGGAAACACAACACCTTGACGGACGAATCTTTGAAAAGCGGATAGAGATAAACCACCTCTTCAAAGATGCCGGAACATCGGCGCACTGTCTTAGACATACTCATGCGACCGATCTTGTGGCAATGGGAATAAACCCCGTAGAAGCGGCGGCACTGATTAGCGATACTTACCAGACCTTTTCGAATACCTATGTTCATTCCAATAACGCCGAAAGAGAAAAGGCCGTAGCAACCATCCGGCAAGTGAAGCTGAAAAATGCAAATTAGTTGCATTTGCCGGATTTCTGCCGTTTTTTTAAAAACCCGCTAATAAAGAGGTGTTGAAGCCCACTTTATTTTAAAAAGTAGTTAATCAAAATCTCCAGATCACTTTTTGTCTTGCGCCGTTCGAGCCCTTCCTTAACTTGCAGAACATGATCGGTAATAATGCCATCAATTTCTGAATCGACGAATTTCTCAATGGATTCTTCGGTATTGACTGTCCAGACAATAGCCTTCTTGCCTGCTTCGTGAATCTCATCAATTTTCTCCGTTGTCGCCTCCCGCTCCTCCATAATCAAAATATCTCCCTTCATTTTCGCAGTATCTCCAAGGGAGAAAAAATACAGAAATCCCGTCTGTATTTCTGGATATTTTTCTTCTATATATAAGATCAGCTCATAGCTCAGCGACAAAAAGGCGACCTCCTTTTCCATCTGCCGCTCCTTGACCATGGCAATGACATCCTCTGCCATTTTATTATCAGCGGTACTCCCTTTCAGCTCAATAAAAAGCCCAATTCTGCCCTTAGCGGCATCTAGGAATTCTTCTATTGTTGCAACTTCCTGCGCCGGTCTGCTTTCATCAAAAAGATCCCTGACACGGAGCTTCTTGATTTCTGCCAGCGTCAGTTCACTGGAGGAGCGGGATTCTCCCGCCACTCTTGAAAAATTGGAGTCATGATTGATGATATACCTGTCGTCCTTCGTCCGCTGCACGTCAATTTCACTCCACGCGGCATTTTCCTTAATGGCTGCATAGAGTCCAGCTAAGGTATTTTCCGCCGCCAAATCGCCGCCACCGCGATGTGCCACAATCTCGACCGAGCGGTCATCGCGGAACAGCTCGTCAAAAAATGTGCCAAAGGCAAATGCCACAATAAAATTAAATATCAGCACCACCAGCATAAAGCTTGTAACAGCCGCTTTGGTACGAAGCCGGAGTTTACCAGACGCCTCACTTCCCAGTTCCTCCGCTTGAACCTCCATTTTCAGCACAACAGCTACTGCACTTTGCGCATTGTATTTATAAAAAAGCTCGGTCAGGCGATAGCATATGACCGGCACTGTCATCAGCGCCGCAAAAGCAAGGATTTCCGAAGCTGTCATGAATCCAAAAATTGACCAAATCCGGCGTTCTGTCAGTGTACTCGTCAGTAAATTGGCAGGCAGAACAAGCAAAAGCAATAGTGCCGCCAAAGTCAAAAACAGAGCTAGCCCCCAAAGGAGCAGCCAGCCCGCAAAATCCTTGATAAAGACCTTCCAATACCTTTTCATCAGCCGCGCCGCATTCAAAAGCCCCTCCCCAATTCCGTTGCCCAAAAGCAGGACATAATGAAGGGTAAAAATATATCGAATGGTGATAAATACCAGGAGCAGCAGCAAAGTAAAATACAAAGCGCTATACAAGGTATTTTTAAAGATGACCTCCGTTATAAAATTGGGAATCTGAAAATCCTTCATCGGAGATATGGTAATCCCCAAGCCGACAAGCGGGACGGCAATCGCCAAATACAGCATGATCAAAATTCCTGAGGGTCTTAAAAAAGAGCGGAGTGATTTTAATCCTACGATAAGCAACTCTCTTGCCGTAATCTTAATTCTGCCCTCATGCACCAATGCGCTCATAATAATAAAGGCATTGATGTCCACGCCAATAAGCAAAATCAGTAATATCAGCCCCAACAGAAGCATACCCGCTCCCTGAAAGCTCAGCAAAAATTTAAGATAATCGCCGCTTGATATATTTACTCGCCCTGTTGATTGCAGCAAAAGCTTTAAAATCGCTGCGGCCGCTGGAAAAATGACCAGCGCTAATAAGCCCTTCGTTATGAGCTGATACTTGGTGTACAGCCATGCAATCCTTCCTCTGCTGGCTATTTTATTGATTTTTCTATTCATATCTTTCCTGCTTCATGTCAATACTACTATATCTTACATTTCTTAGCTCTGCGCTTCTTAGAATAGCGCTTGCTTTTTATTTCTCCGTTGCTCCTTGCTCCCCGATGAGAAGCGCTTTTGGCTTTTTCGATTTCTTAAAATATGGCTTCTCTTGTACCGCCTTGCCATTTCTCCGCTTCCCTTCAGCCGCAAAAAGAAACTCTTTTTTAAATTTTCCATCATGCTCTAACTACTCTCATTTTTGCCAAAGCAAGCTTTCTTTCCATCCAAAGGAACAGGTACAGCGACAGCTGATAAAAGCTTTCGTTTTTAACAGTCCAAGCTTTTAGCCATAAGCTTATTTCATTTCCGTCGAAATTTGCCACAGCATTCCGAATTGATCCTCAAAATTGGCGTATGCTGGACTCCAAAAGGTTTCTTGTAAATCCATCATTATATTTCTGGCATTGACGGATAATTTGCTGAATATGGCCTTCGCTTCTTCCGCACTGTCTACGATAATACATGCGCTCATATTCAAACCATGCTTATATTCGCTCTCCGGGTTCTCATCGGAAATCATCAGTCTATGATTTCCCACCATTATTTGAGCATTCAACACTAGCTCCTCATGCTCCTTCGGACAATTGGGCACATGCTCCTTAAACAGGGTCAGACTGATAAGCTTCCCGTTTAAAGCCTCCTCATAAAATTTTACCGCTTCCCTTCCATTGCCGTTTGTAATCAAATAAATTTCCAATGCCTTTATCATAGCTTCTCCTTTTCTCGATGTCCCGCTTATTGATTTTTAAGCTCTTGAATCGCAAAATAATTGTCCTCATTATCCGAAAAATTAAAAAAACGGAAGCCGGAAAGCTCTATGATCGGATTGGCCTTAATCCCGTTTGCAACAAAATGTTCATATACCTCTTCCAAATTGTCTGTCTGCATCATAATCGACGGCGTTCCTAAATGCAGCTCCGGCTCCAATTTTTCTACTTTGGTTTTATCTTGTAATACTAACTGAACCTCCGAAGCTTTTAAAGGCGCAACAACATAAACATGCCCACCGTCCGGTGAATTGATTTTTTCCACTCTTTGAAAGCCTGCCCTTTCCCAAAAATTGGCGCTTGCCTCCTGATCTCTTACATACAGCATAATTTGTCCCAACGATTTTATCATATTATTAATCCTCCCGTCAATCTTTCCTTGGTGTATTATCTTTTTCATAATCCTTTGTTTTCTTTTACCTATATTTCCCAAACATTGCAATTTCTCTTTACTGCCAAATTTTTCCTGTGCCATCTTGCTGGCATTTCTATAATTTTTACCCTTTGCTTCAGACTTTGAAAGTAAATTTTACAAGCATTACTATTTTAAAGTCATTAATGAACTACACACAGTAATTCATTTCATTCCAAATCCCAAGACTTCGCATAAAAAGGAAAAAAAGCGCCTTACCACCACTAAATTTTAACTCACTGTTTTTCAAGAAATTAACACCTTGTTCGTTACTGGCTTTTTATGCTTTAAATAATTGTGTTACAATCTCTAAGCAGCATATATACAGGATTTATCATATTGCTTTTAAGCTCGTATCAATTGTCTTACTTTCAAACATTTTTTTCATTTTGAACCTAAAATATCATCATTTATCAAAACTTCTGTCTGCCCGGCGCAACAATATGCGGCAATCAATATCTTGAAAACCCCTTCCCATATCCGCTCTCCAACAGAGATACCACTTTTTGGCCTAAATCTCCCGTATGTTCAAAAAAATAAAGCTTTTGATAAGAAAAATTTTATATTTAAAAATTCAAGTTTATTTCATCTGATATTGTGCATCCCATTGTTTATCCAGTAAATACCCCAAAAGAATAATTGCTACAACATAATACAGTGAAGGCTGTAAAAAGAAAAGCAACAAACGAATTTTTATACTTTGAATTTTTCGCGAAAAATATAACCAATTGAAAATACAGGACGCAATCCCACCAACTAACATCCACATAGCAACCGAAGCCAGTGAATAAGCAATATCTGTCCATTTTAAAACCCACGGAAAAATAATGCATAGAATGAAAACCCCAATAGAAACTGTATAAATTTTTAAATAATATTTCATCTTCTTTTCTCCTCAATTTCCGTCTTGGAATTTCCTTTTATTCTAACTACACAGTTTGCTATCAAAAAAATTATATTTCGTATGCTCAACTCTATGGTAGCAGTTTTTCAGTCGATGCAATTATACTATAAGAAAACGAAACTGCCGCGTTTGCAGATTTTTCCCTTTTTATACGACAGTTTCGTTTTCAATTTGTTTCATTGCTATTTAAAGTGTTTTTATAATATTTTTTATTTTTCTCTGCCCTTTACTACATTATTCCTGTGGCAGCAACCGCTTAGAATCCTGTGCTAAAAAGCAATAGGTCCCCGGCATATGTGTATGCATCATTCCTCCAATACCCAGCTTTAAAGCTATCTTAGCCGAATCTGCTCCCGACCAAATGAATTCTGCTTTTGCCTTGGCATATTGAGGGGCAACAAAAAATCCAATATTCGCGGAAAGTTTTAAAAATTTATCTTCTCCTATTCCTCTCATAACATATTGTATTTTCCGATCAACACCATTTTCCTTATAATGCTGCTTTTTAGCAATTACATCTGATAAAATCATCATAAATGCTGCCGGAGTTTGCCGAACATAAACACAGTAATTCGGCTTGCCGGTAAATACGGAATTCATTTTTGTTACTCCCAGCTCGGCAAATCTGGCAATTCTCTCGCCATATCTTTCTCGCTTCCTGTCTTTTGCTTGCTCTGCTTCTTCTAATGTCGAATACCTATCCTTATAAATATAGACTGTCGAGAGATTTTGTGTAAACTTATAAACATCTTCTCTCGTCTCTGTTACGGCTGAAAACTCTTCCAAAGTTTTTTGCAAATTCCCGTTGGAATTGTAATCTTGCCCAAATACAAAATCCCATGTCCCATCACCAGCACAGATACACGCACTTTCATAATGATCTTTTATGCTAATGCTGTAAGTGGTTCCATATCTATCAAATCCCCATTTTTCAATTGGCAAGTATGGCACTAAATCATCAGAATTTACCAAATTAAAGATTGTTTTATAATTTCCCTTATCTACTGTGGTGTTTGGTGTAGCAAATGTATAGGTATACGGCTCAAAAACATCACTTTCTTCTAATTTTGCACCCAAAATATTAGCAATCGCCGCACCTCTGGAATGTCCGACAATAAAAATAGCTTTTGGCGCTGACAAATCATGTCTTTGCACATAGGCTTCTATCTCGGCATACAAACGATTGGCAGCAACATCAAAACCTTTATGATTTTTCTTATTTTTCCAATCAGGATTTTCTCTGTCCCAATACTCTTCAATATCAGCACCAACATCAAAATTACTGGACCATTCCTCAATCGTTCCGTCTGTACCTCGAACAGATACTATGATAATTTCTTTCTCCAAATGATTATAAGAGACCTTTCTATGTCCAATTATCATTTGGGAAATGTCATCGTCCTCAAAATAATCCGCCAACTTATAATTTTCCACATTTTTTAAACCAAATTTGGAAAATGTAGTCTCTATATTTCCTGAAAAAGTCTCTTTGCCCGTGAGTTCTAAAAAGTTCTGATATGCCAGCGTGGCATAAATAGACCCTAGAACAGATAAATCTTTTCGATACCTTGTATTTCCCTCTGGTTCAAAAAAATGACGATAATCTACCTTAAATTTCAAATCAAATTTATAATCGCTAGCTTCTGTATGACCCCAAAATTCATTGTTCATCGGATCGCTATCGGCTTCTACCGTCGCACCATCATAATCTTTTGTTCCATCTGGAATTCCATCATAATCGCTATCTAAAGCATCTGGCAGCGAATGAACTTCTGCATAAAGCCTGCCGTCTTCCGCAGATTGAACAATCTTAATCTCTTCTCCATCTAAAAGACCATCGCCGTCCGTATCTGCCAACAGAGGATCGGTTTTAAACTGTTTACCATCAATTGTTAAAATCTTGCCTTCTAAAATTAAATATTCAAAATAATCCGACAGTCCGTCGCCGTCCGTATCCTGAAGATAGTAGACTTGTTCTTTTTCTTCCCGTGTCAGTTCTCTTTCTCGATTTAAATCATCCTCTTCTGCGTTTTCTGCTCCATCCGCTTCTTTTATTTCCTCCTGTGTAATATTCACGTTTTCATTAAATGAAATGTCCAAACGGTCTGATATTTCCTCTTTTTTTTCTTCAACTTCTGATGCTAATGCTTTCGGAGCTGCCAAATAAAATAAAATGCTTACCAATAACAACACTACCAATAAATTTTTTATCTTTTTCCCTTTTTCCATAGCACAATCATTCCTTTTCCCATAAACGCCACTGAATAGTTACTGGAATTTATTTCAACTTTCTTACGCCTTATTCCAAAACAAGATTTTTCTAAAAAATTACCGGAAAGTTACATTTTATATATGCTTATTTTATGCTTTATGCCTCCGCTTTCTTATACAATAGATTAATCCCTTAGTATTATGCTTTGCTATCTCTTTGTCTTTTTTCGCTTTTCCCTCACAACAACAGATAACTTCTCATTTTCAACTCCTTCCTCCATCAAAAACCATGAAAAATATCTTACCGACAAACTCTCATCCCCTTTATTTCTTAGGTCTTATAGACTGTTAAATTTCTTTTCTTCTTAAATATATGAGGATTTTACTCCCTCCAATGGACTATTTTTCAAACTAAGCTTTTTAAAACAACCTCCTTACTAAGGTACAACTTTTACATTAAAAACTACATAAATTCTTCTTATACTTATCTTATCGGCTAGTATTTCCTTTAT
>JBGZBY010000023.1:0-23479 GCA_041844915.1 Eubacteriales bacterium | reverse complement strand
TTTATCCGTTGTAATGCCTTTCCACGGAATTGCTGCAACCTGTTTCTTATCTTTTGTAATCAATTCATCAAAATACTCCTGAAAGCCATAATTGGGCTGAACAGTTTTCTTTTCATTAATCTCTTTCAATACCTGATCATAGGGTATTTTAGCAAATTTATACTTAATCGTGGAATCTGCATAAGAGTTGGTTCCCATATCAATCATTCGATGAATAAATTTATAGGCAGAATTGCCCTCCACCGCTTTTAAAAAGTTTTTCAGCTCTTTTTCACTCTTATACAATTCATATTTTACTGCTCCTTCAATTTCAGCATCATAAACAATGCCATCTTTAACCCATGCCACCGGAATCCATTCCCCAAGCGGAATATTCCCAAGAGAGTCCGCCTTGACATTGACCACTTCATACCATTTATCTTTCCAACCAATCGTAACCGCTTCTTTGGTTGTCCTTTCTTGCAATTCGCGCAGTGGTGGTTTGGTCATGACTGGCGGAGCATAAATTCCCACCGCATCATAGTAAAAACTGACAATTGTCGGATCTGATTTAAATTCCTCCGAGCCAATTTTTTTCTTGGCAACCAACTTAATATAATAAATTTTATTGGGCTTAAATGCACTGAATCCTTTTGCAACATTGTCAAAATATTGCATAAATCCTTTTTTAAAGCCAATAATATCTCCATTGCTGTTTAAAATAAAGTCATTAGTCGAAGACGACTCAAAGCGAATATTATCTGCCGCTGCCGGAATTTCTGACAAAGCATTGTAATCATCCGTAATAAATACATCATAATATGTATTTAAATCCGCAATAATTTTATTAAATGTTGGAGAGTTGATATCAATATCTTTCCTGCGGAACGCACTCCATACAAGATTAATAGAATTATTTGCTTTATTTCGGTGAAATACTACATTTTGATTAAAAATCTCCGCCAAATCACCATCATAAGTATAAAAATTAAGCAAATATCCTTCGTCCGACAAGCGTTTTTTAACCTCATCAGGACTAAGTGTCAATTTCCAATCATCTAACATTGCTTGTGTGGTCAGCTTGGGAATAACCGGCTTGGTCGGAGTAATCCTCAATTCACTTGGCGAGTACAGTAAAACATTGGAAAATGCTGTAATCGGCGGTTTGTTCCCTCCCGAAACGGATTTGTAAATCAGTTTCAACTGATAGCTCATGTCCGTCTTTGGTTTGTTAATCAGATAATAATTAACTGCTCCTGCTTCTCCATAGAAAATAGCAATATTTTTTTCATTATCATCTTTGATTTCTACTAATTCAGCTGTTGTTAAAGTATATTTATCCTTATTCTTACCAACCTCAAAATTGGCAGGAATTTTCCATTGCAAGCGTAAATAATCGCCTTCTTCTTCATAAGTTAATTTAATATTGGTAGACACAGAATGAATCAGCGGATAGTGCCGATTACGCAAAACCCTTTCACCCTCATAATTTTCAACTGTCGGTTCCACCATGACAGAGTAAATCTGTCCGGGATAAATCTTTTCTTTAAGTACATATTTCAGCTTATTTCTACGACTAGCTTGGTCATAAAAACGAACAACATCCGCATTTAAAGCTGTTAATCCAGTTACTTCTCCTTCTTTGTTATTATAAAAGCTTTGCGTGGCTCCCTCATTGGAATAATCTCCCAGAGAGTACACAATTCGATAAGTAAAATCTTGTTTTCCCAAGTCATCCCATATGACCGTAATCGAATTATCTGTACTCTCCAATCGAACATCTAAGTCTGTAATCGCATAGGCAAAAGGATCTGAGCCTGTATAAGGCGCCGGCGTTGTTTGTCCGGTTCCCGGATTCAGGTGATTATGAAAGGGACGAACCGAAACCTTGTATAAGGAACCGGTCGCCAGATTAATGTTATCGGCAACCTCCGTCCGATGATCAACGCTAAGCCCAGTATAAGGAACCTGATAATACTGTGTCTGATTCAAACTGATGTTTTGCAGCGTAATCCGATATGCTTCCGGATTATCCATTCCCTGATCATAGTTTGGACCTGTGCTGGGTGCCCAAGCCGGTGGATCCGCCCATTTAAACAAAATTGTCGGCCGGATCAAACGATCGCCGGTAATTAAATCCTTGCCCAGACGATAAAATACATTATCAATTTCGGCGCTGGCCGCCGGAAGCTGAATATTCGCCTCCACCTCGACGCTCATAAGCAGGATCATTGCCAGGCAAAACGCCAATACTCTCCTGCCGATTATTTTCCATTGCTTCATCGCTTTTTCCTCTCTTTACAGCTTTCTTAAAAAGGTGCGCAGCTCCTCCATCGTAAACGAAGCCTTTGGTGTCAGCTTTCCGTTTTTTAGTGTCAGAAGCTTTAAATGATACGCTGCCAGAAGATCCTGTTTCAGCTTGGAATCTATCATCGTCTGATCTTCGATTCCATTGAAATCGGTTATTCTGACGCTTGCCAACAAAAGACCATTTCTCTTGGCATAGGTCTGCGCCAGCACATAATAAGCCTTTTCCTTACTAATTGCGCTATATTGATCATACGCAGGTACCTGCACGCCCTGACTGCGTAAAAACGCTGCTGTATCGTTGCTGTCCCCCGCTCCCAAAATGCGGGCTGCCGTCCGAATCAGTTGCTCTCCCATAATAGTTTTGTTCTGCGCCAATTCGCTCGGTGTAAAGACTTTAGTCAGTCCGTTTTTCTTTATTTCATCAATCTCCGCAGCAGTAGAAATATCCGCCAGCTTCTGCCGAACCGTATCCCTTACAGCAGCAAAGGAACCGGTCTTGCCACTTCTGACTGCGCCATCCATTGCCTGCTCCAGCGGCTGCCAAAGCGCTGCTTCTCGGAAAAATACCTGAAATTCCGTTTTTTCCAAGGGATTCAGCTTTACCTTCATCTCCTTATTCAATTCCGTAATGTAGTCCTTGCCTCCGGCAACTACTGACAGATATTGGAACTGTCCAAAGGTAGCAAAATCCTTCTCCACCTGAATCATGACCTTATTGACAATGGTGTTCAGCTTTTCATCCTGAATTCCATATGTCAGCTCTTTATCTAGCTCCGCGATTAGCGCTGTCTTATTTTTACTAATCGCATTGTCAACTGCTGATTGAAGCATATTGTCAATATAGCTTTCAGTTCTGTTCTCTCGAACCACACTTAGAGAAATATTTACCATTGGCTCAAGCGGCAGTTCTCCGGAAATGGTGGTCGAATACTTGCCCGACGTCAATTCAATCATTACCGCATAGTCCTTGACTGCTCCCTGATATTCCTTTACTCGGCGAATCACCTCCCGAATCGCCGCCGTATCCGCCTCGCTGACAAAGCCTGCCGGCAGAAGGAATTCCTGATTCTTGATCCAAAGGCGAAGATCGGTATCAAATTCCGGCGCTGCCTGAATCAGCTCTGCCGGCAAATAATATGTTACACTCGCACCTTCTCCCTTAGCCAACTCATACACGGAGTGGGTGCGGTTGCGCATTTCTCCCTGCGCATATTGTCCGCGATATTTAAAGACATTTTTGTTTTGATCGGTGGTCAAATTAAAATAGGGATTCTTTTTCAATTCTTCTGCCCGCTTTACATAATATTCAATATATTCCTTATATTTTTGCTCCTTATCATGTGTCGTCTGGTCAAACTCAGTTCTAGTGCGAACCACATCAGAAAATGGCGAAGTCGTATACGTATAGCTACCATCTGGATTTTTCTCCTTGTCTTTCGTATGATCCTCCAGACGTACCTTAATATCATAAGCTTTGCCTGCATCCAGTCCAAAGACCTTATAATAAAGTCTTTGATAACTGACTGGCGCTCCTTCTACTGCTTTTAAATAGACACTGCCATACAAAATCTGACCATTTGCCTGTGTCTTGTTTGTTTCCACAAAGTCGGCATCCTTTTCGCCTCGAACAAAGATTTGTACCAAATAATCTTCGTGCAGTTTCACCCCTTCCGGAATTGGCACATCAAAACGAATAATCCTCTCCGATCTGGGATTGTGATCAATCTCATTGGAATAATCCACGACCAAATTAATTGGGCGTTTCAACTCCGGTGTTGTCAAAGTTGCTTCTCTCCAGCGAGAACGGCTGAGCACAGATTTATTGTTATTATATTTTACTGTTCGCACATAGTAGTACAAAACTCGATTGGGTGAATTACGCTTATCAATAACCTTAATAGTCCGACCATCCATCGAAAAATCTGCTTGCTGCGCTTTTTCCCACACTTTCGTACTAATATTGTAGATTTGCAGCTCCCATTCACCAGTAAAATTTACTACTCGATATGCCTGAACATTATTTTTATGAATACCCTGCGCTTGAATCAATGCATTGGCAGTCTGATCTGTTGAGCTGCCATTGACTAAGTCTTCAAGAGAAAAAGTATTTTCTCTAAGTACTTCTGCTAACGCCAAATCTTCCACATTTAAAAGCTCAAAACCATAATTTTTTTCTTCTGGCAAAATTGTTTCCGGAATCTCCCATTCAGCATAGGTCTGCACTTTTTCGGCATCTACAAAATCCACTCGGAACTTTTCTGGTGCAAGTGGCAGTTTTTCATTATCCCCCGGTTCCGGATTGACTTTAGGCACTGTCATTTCTAAGATAATCGATGGAGTACTGGTTCTTGGTCTTTTCTCTCCATTTGCACCTAATTCAAAGGTTCCATCACTGTTTTTTACTTGAAGTTCAACAACAAATCGAACATAGTAAACATCGTTCGGATCAAGACCAGTAATCTGTGTCAAAAATTCTCCACCAGCAATTTTCCCCTCTTGTGAATGCAAGTTGAGATCTTTTACTTGGAAGTAAAATACTTCGCCTGCTCGAAATTTTTCTAATTCTTCCGGCTTTACTTCAATCTTTCGTTCCCCTTGTGTCTGGTTTGGCAGCAGTTCCAAAAGATTTTGTTTATCTTCCGGTGTAATCTTCATCAGTTTTTCTCGATTTTGCGAAATATAACCAACATAAGTAATTGAATCTGCTGTCTTACCTAGTGGATCGAGCATTGCTTCTTTAAATGTTTTATAATCTGTCTTATTCTTATTCCAATCCCAATAAATAGCCACTCCCTCACGAATTGTCCTATTGACATTATAAATCGGCTCATAACGCAAATTATTAGTAGTCGCCACTTCATAAATCAACATGCTCATGGAAAAGCTATACGGCATAGATACTCTGGAACGAGTTACTACACCATCTTTTTCCATATAGGCTCGAACCCGAAAATAATTCACTCCCGGAAAAGACAAATCCTTAATTCTCTTATTTGGATCAGTTTGTGCTGTTACTGTATATTTACGCGTGTCTTCATCATAACTTGAAGTATGCGCCAAGGGCCATTTCCCATTTTTATTTAAAATAATTTTTTCCATGCGAAATAGCTCATCGGTTTTGTCATAACCGTTGACATAATGTGGTCCTGCCTGACTGGGTTTTCCCTGCCAATCATCACCAGTCAAACTAGGATGAACACTCAATTGATAAGTACCGTCAGCAGCTTTGGTTACTTTATAAACCTGAATCATTTCATACTTATTATCTTCGGTTTCACCTGGTAAAGTATTGACCAAAAGCTCATAATACACTGCATCATTATTAGAATCATTATCACGCCCAGCATCTTCAGCTGTCTTTTGAAAAACTTTCTCCAGCTCTACTTTGTCAATCGCCTGCCACACCAAATCCAACTGTACTTGGCTCGGCACACTTTGATCATTGGCATCTTGCTCTGGCGGAGTAACATACAAATTATCTACTGATACAATATGTGGCATTGCCGGTGGTACATCTTTGTCTTTTTCCGCTTGATAATTCAAAAGTTGTGAACGAATATTGGTCGAGGAAAAGCGGAAAAGTACCTGATAGTGATCTGTAGAAGAATTATCGTTAAAAGGAACCGGAATATTAATCTTAGTCTGAGCTGTATCATTTCTCTGATAATGCCTTAGCCAGAGATGATTATTCTCATCTAAGTTGCCAACATAAGTCTTATTGTATAAGATAGTGTATTCCAAATCAACGCTTTCTCCCACATCATAAGGCGTAATTTCAAGATAAGCTTCTTTTTTATCTGCCCGTTTAAGCGTAAACTCCATATAGGTATAGGCAAATTCATTCTGTGGAGAAAATGCCGGAAAATCTACCAAGTCTTCTTGTCCGACTGTTTTTTGGAAATTCAGCTTCGCCTTATATATTTTAGATTTATCAAGCTCATTCCATTGCACAATGGTGTTTTTACTCTCCAAATCCACCTTGCTCTTTACAATATCAATCCGGTATTTATGGTTGACCGCGTCATAGGTGTAGACCTCCGTACCGGTATTTCCCGCCGGCAAAGAGGAAATTACCTTTGAGCCAGTATGATCCAGCTTAAATTCAATATCCATGTTGGACGGCCCAGCCAAATCCTTCAGGTCAAAGACCGCTGACAGTGTCCGTAAAATCGGAATTGCCGCATCATAATCAAATGCCCAAGTTGCCGCGTCCAATGCCTTGGGCTGCTCAAATTCAACTCGAATTCCCGGTCTGGATCCAGCTTTTTCGGAATTATCGGCGCTCGGCACAACAATCGGCGTCGGCTCATAGTTTTGACCAGCATGATTGGGATCCTTCATCAAATGCGTCGGCGTGGTTGTAAAATTCCGCAAGGATTTTAAGGCGTTTATCTTTTGCACCTCGCCGATCGGATTGGTAATCTGAATTGGAAAAATTGTTCCGACCTGATATTTGTCAATATACAAAAATGCTTTATTGGAATTAAAATCACCCCGCAGCATCAAAATTCGATTATTGATATTAAAGGCAATTCCCGGAAACTTGGCACTGGCCTTCTTATCAATCTTATAGTGAAGTTTGTCACCAATCAAATGCGCTGCTTTAAAGGTTACTAAATCCGCCCCCCGATAGCTTTTCCACAGCGGAATATCTCCGCTGTAATCGGCACTTAAAAATGAAATATCCATCTGCGCTTCCGTTACATTGTTGTGTACAGCCTGCGTGCCGCTTTCAATCATAAAATCAACTTCCAGCTCATCCGGCAAATTGGTAATCTCCAGTGTTCTTCTCTCTCCGGGATTTAAAAAATATTCAATCTTGTACTTGTTCGGCTCGGCCAAATTGATCTCAAAGAGCAGATCGTCAGTTCCTGATTTTCCCTCAATAATATTCAGGTTAATATCCATCGTCGCCGTTTGCAGCCACGAAATCCATTTTACCGCCGCCTTAACCGGCATCGGGGGAAACAGCGATATGAATATACTCAGGCTTAACAGATAAGCAATTAGTTTTCTCATAATTTACTCCTCTTTTTTCTCATTATCGGGCAAGCATCGGCTTTTAGGGATATTCAGCCGCTCCGGCCGCTCTTTTTCCAAAACAATATCCGTCGGGGATTATCTCCCGCTTCCTCATCAAAGCAAGTCAAAAGCTCCTTATATATTATCGGCTATTTTCGCCAAAAAATCAATTATTTTTTAGAAATCTAACAAAATGTAATTTTTATGTAATTATCTCACCAACAAGCAGGTCGCCACCCCTCGCTTTACCTGCCAAAGCTTATTTAAGCGCCCTTCTCACAGATAGCGGCCTTTCCTCCGCCTTCTCCTTCATGCTCCATAGAATAAAATGGAAGCCATGCCAGACCCCTTAAGCGTCTGCTCACAGCTTCCATCTTCTTTTGTCTTAACGGCTTTTCATCAATGAGAGCCAGTATCTTTGGCAGAACCAATTTCAATTCGTGCCATTTGCTTGAGCATGGAATACCTTGCTCTTTTAATTGCTAAATCGCCTGATTCAGAATTGCTTAATACCTCTTCAGCTCGTTTCATCCGCAGTTTCGCCCGCTCCAGATCAATTTCATCCGGCCATTCCGCTGCATCTACCAAAATCGTCACCTTATCCGGCTGAATCTCGGCAAAGCCGCCGTGAATTACTCCAATATGAGTGGTATTGGCGTCGATCTGGATCTTACAGTGTCCGGTAGACAATCCGATCGTCAGAGGGATATGTCCCTTCAAAACACCCAGATCGCCCTCCGTCGTGCGAAAGGTCACTCTTTCTACCGGCGCATTATAAAACTGCCGCTCCGGCGAAATGATCACCAAATTAAACTGATTGTCTTTTAATGCTTCCGCCATGTCCATCACCCCTCAATTCGGCTGATAACATCACTCATATTTCCCGCCATCAGAAATGCCGATTCCGGCAAATCGTCATGCTTGCCCTCTAAAATTTCCTTAAAGCCCTGAATGGTTTCCGACAGCGGTACATATCTGCCGGCAAGGCCGGTAAAGTTCTCCGCCACGAAAAACGGCTGTGATAAAAATCTTTCAATCTTTCTAGCTCTAGATACTGTTACCTTATCGGCATCAGAAAGTTCGTCCATACCGAGAATAGCAATAATGTCTTGAAGCTCATTGTAACGCTGCAAAATCTGCTGAACGCGCCTTGCCACATCATAATGCTCCTGACCGACGATTCTCGGATCCAAAATACGCGAAGTGGAGTCCAAAGGATCAACCGCCGGATAGATACCCTTTTCCACGATAGAACGCGATAATACCGTAGTCGCGTCAAGGTGAGCAAAGGTAGTCGCCGGAGCCGGATCCGTCAAGTCATCGGCCGGCACATATACTGCCTGAACCGATGTGATAGAGCCCTTTTTGGTGGAAGTAATACGTTCCTGCAAAATACCCATTTCATTGGCCAGCGTCGGCTGATAGCCTACGGCGCTGGGCATACGTCCCAGCAACGCCGATACCTCCGACCCCGCCTGCGTGAAACGGAAAATATTATCGATAAAGAGCAGCACGTCCTTACCGCCTTCATCACGGAAATATTCCGCCATAGTAAGACCGGTGAGCGCAACCCTCATTCTGGCTCCCGGCGGCTCATTCATCTGACCGAATACCATCGTCGTCTTTTCGATAACGCCCGACTCGGTCATTTCATGATAGAGGTCATTTCCCTCTCTGGTTCTTTCGCCTACGCCGGTAAATACCGAAAAGCCGCCATGCTCAGTAGCAATATTCCGGATTAATTCTTGAATTAAAACTGTTTTTCCAACGCCTGCGCCGCCGAACAAGCCGATTTTGCCTCCCTTTTGATAAGGGCACAGCAGATCAACTACCTTGATACCTGTTTCCAGTATCTCGGTTTCCGTCGCCTGTTCTTCAAATTTCGGAGCCGGCCGATGGATCGACCATTTCTCTCCTTCTAAATCCGGCTTTTGATCGACGGCATGACCGGTAACGTTAAAAATACGCCCCAAGGTCTTTTCGCCTACCGGCACTGAAATCGGCGCCCCCGTATCCACTGCATCCATCCCCCGCATTAAGCCGTCGGTGGAACCCATGGAAATACATCTTACCGTATCATCTCCCAAATGCTGTGAAATCTCCACGATCAATTTACTGCCATCTGCTCTTGTAATCTCAACGGCATTGTTAATCGCAGGAAGCTCCTCTGCTTGGAATTTAATATCCAGTACGGCACCAATGATTTGAGTGATTTTTCCAATTGCTTGATTTGCCATAAGTAAAGCACTCCTTCTTATAGTGCATCTGCGCCGCTAACGATCTCGGTAATCTCCTGCGTAATCGAAGCCTGACGGGCCCGATTATACATAAGGGTCAATTTCTCGATCATTTCGGTCGCATTGTTAGTTGCTGAGTCCATCGCCGTCATACGAGCGCCCTGCTCGGATGCAGCCGATTCCTTCAAGGTGCCGAACAGCAAAGATTTGACATATTTCGGCACAATATAATCTAAAACCTCTTCTTCGGACGGTTCATAGTTCATCATCGCATAGCTGCCTTCCCCGCTTTCCACTCGAAATTCCTCCGGGCTAAGCGGCAAAAGCTTCAAAAGCTTCGGTTCTTGGCTCAGGGTAGAGTGAAATGCCGTATAAGCAACATAAACTTCATCAGCGGTTCCGTTGTTAAAAAGCTCTATTACTTCCTCCGAAAGTCTTTTGGCTTCTTTATAATTCGGATTTTCGATCAAAGCATTATAATTGCTTACCAATTCGACTTTTTCTTTTTTCATCGAATCCTGTGCCTTTTTGCCGGCAGCGATTACCATGGTCGATTCGTTTTTATTTTCTTTGATGTGCTTTAGCACCAGCTTTATAATATTGCTGTTATAGCCGCCTGCCAATCCACGATTGGAAGAAATTAAAACATATAGTACCTTTTTCCCTTCTCGCTTTTCCAAATAGGGATGATGGATTCCTTCGCTGCTTGACAAAATCGAGGAAATCGTCCTATGGATCAGCTCAAAATAAGGTCTGGCTTCCAGCACGCTCTGCTTTGCCTTCTGTAATTTTGCAGTCGCCACCAAATTCATAGCTTTGGTAATCTGCTGCGTGGAGCTGACGCTTTCTTTTCTTCTCTTAATATCTTTCATGGACGCCATATCTTATCACACCTTTTCTACGGCTTTCTTGAATTTTGGCATAAATTCATCCAAGATACCGGCAATCTGTTGATCAAGTTCCTTCGTCAAGCCGTCTTTTCCAGATAGCTTTGCTTTCAAATCGCTATACTTGGTGTCGACAAACTCAATAAATTCTTCTTGGAAACGAGCTACTTCGCTAACTTCAACGTCCATCAAATATTTCTTGGTGGCTGCGTATAAAATCAAGATTTGATCTTCTACGCTCTTTGGAGTATATTGCGGCTGCTTCAGCACTTCGATGATTCTTTCGCCCTGCGCCAGCCGATCTCTGGTTTCCTTATCCAAATCTGAGCCGAATTGGGAGAAAGCCGCAAGCTCCCGATACTGCGCCAATTCTACACGAATCGGACCGGCAATTTTCTTCATTGCCTTGGTCTGTGCCGCACCGCCTACCCGCGATACGCTAAGACCCGCATTGATCGCCGGCCGAACGCCGGAGTTGAAAAGCTCCGATTCTAAGAAAATCTGACCGTCGGTAATCGAAATAACATTGGTCGGAATATATGCCGAGATATCTCCTGCCTGAGTTTCAATAATCGGCAAAGCTGTCAGAGAACCGCCGCCTCTGGCATCACTTAGCTTCGCCGCTCTTTCCAACAAACGGGAATGAAGGTAGAAAACATCACCCGGATAAGCTTCACGTCCCGGCGGACGGCGAAGCAGAAGGCTCATCGCCCGATAAGCCACCGCATGCTTGGAAAGATCATCATAAATGATCAATACCTCTTTGCCATTCTCCATCCATTCTTCACCCATCGCGCAACCGGCAAAGGGCGCAATGTATTGAAGCGGAGCCAGTTCAGATGCCGTTGCCGCCACTACAGTTGTAAAATCCATAGCGCCGTTTTCCTCTAAGGTTCTGACCAGCGTAGCAACCGTTGAAGCCTTCTGTCCAATCGCTACATAAATACACAACACATTCTGTCCCTTTTGATTGATGATTGTGTCGATTGCCACCGCTGTTTTTCCAGTCTGCCGATCCCCAATGATAAGCTCCCGCTGGCCTCTGCCAATCGGTACCATCGAGTCGATTGCCTTGATTCCGGTTTGAAGCGGGGTGTCCACGGATTTTCTTTCGATAACGCCGGGCGCAACTCTTTCCACCTGACGATAATGATCAGTCACGATCGGGCCTTTGCCGTCGATCGGCTGTCCAAGCGCATTGACAACTCTGCCGATCAGAGCGTCGCCTACCGGCACCTCGATAACCCTGCCAGTCGCTTTTACTACAGCGCCTTCCATTACTTCCTTGTTTTCACCCATTAAAACAGCACCTACATTGTCCTGTTCCAAATTTAACACCATTCCGTAAACGTCGCCGGGAAACTCCAAAAGCTCACCCGCCATCGCTTTTTCCAAACCATGAATTCTGGCAATTCCATCGGCTACCTGAATCACTGTTCCTACATCAGAAACTGTAAGATCAGACTCATATCTTTTGATCTGCTCTTTAATGACAGAGCTGATTTCTTCCGGTCTTAAATTCATCTTGTGATTCCACCGCCTTTCTAATCGTTGATTTTAACTGCATTTAATCGCTTTGCCAATTTACGCAATTCGCCCTTGATCGTATTGTCCATGATCTGATCCTTTAAGCGGATAATCAATCCGCCGATCAGGCTTGCGTCAATCCGGCAGTTTAATTCTATTTGTTTTCCCGTCTGACTGGAAAGCTTGGCCCTTAAGCCTTCCTTTTCCTGCATCGTCAGCTCTGTTGCCGAAGTAACATAGGCGACCAAAATCCCCTTTTCCTCTTGAATTGCTTCCAGAGCATATTTTAAAATCTTTTCAATATGCGCCTGTCTGGCCTTATCCAAAGTCAGAAGCAAAAGCCCCATCAGGTCTTTGTTAATCCTTCCGGAAAAGGCTTCCTTGATCAACGCCTTCTTCTTTTCCAGTAATACATTTGGGAGCAGTAATATTTCAATAAAACCCGGATTCTCCTTAATAGTGTGTAAAACCAGACGAATGTCATCTTCCATTCTATCCAGCTCCCGATTTTCCAGAGCTACTTCAAAAAGAGCTGTTCCGTATCTTTTTCCTATTAATTCATCCATGCGTTATCACCCATCCCATCCATTGTTTCACGAATGAGCTGCCTTTGCTTCTCCTCGCTCATATTCGTTTCAATAAATTTTCCGGCCAAAAGAGCTGCAACTTCAACGATTTCACGGCGAATATCGTCCTGAACCTGCGCCTTTTCTCTTTCGATCTCCAGCCGTCCGCGAGCAATGATTTTCTCTGCCTCCTGCTGCGCCTCCGCCAATATCTTATGCTCTTTGTCCAAGGCTTTCTTTCGGGCTTCTTCCAAAATACGATCGTATTCTTTTTGAATTTCCTTCAGCTTCGCCTCATACTCCTCTTTCATTTTATGCGCCGCAAATTCGGCCTCATCTGCCTCATGCAGCTTATTGGCGATTCTCTCCTGCCGTTTCGCCAAAAACTGCTTTACCGGGTCAAATAACAAATAACCCAATAGGACAAATAAGAGAAACATACTAAACATCACGATCAACGCGCTGCTCACTGTTTCCGCATCCAATCCAAACAAACGACTGATTGGCTCTGCCGCTAAGTAAACGGTTTGCAAGGTCTTACCTCCTTTCTGCTTTGCGTCGGAATATCCGATCTATCCAGCTTCACTAAAAGCGGATTTCCCCTGTTATTTGCTTAATTTTCCAAGCAGCGGATTGGCAAACATCAGGATCAAAGCAACAACGAAACCGTAAATACCTGTCGTTTCGGCAACTGCCGCACCCAGCAGCATCGTGGAGGTAATGTCACCCTTTGCTCCGGGCTGACGACCTACTGCCTCCGCACCTTTTCCAGCCGCAAATCCTTGTCCGATACCGGGTCCGATACCGGCGATCATAGCCAAGCCGGCTCCAATTGCTGAACAAGCTAAAATCAAGCCTTCGTTTGTAATGTTTTCCATAGATAAATCCTCCTTGTTGATCATTCATTGATTCTTTTTTTGCTTTGTTTGCGTTACTTTTCGCCCATCCCTTTGCTTTGCATTTCCGTCCGCACTGCTTACGCGAGCTTTATTCCTCTGCGATCGCGCCCGATACGAAAATCATGCTTAACATGGTAAATACAAAGGCCTGCAATACTCCGGCAAAAACATCTAAATAAGCATGCAGAACCGAGGGAAGTCCTATTTTCATAAACCATGGCAGCATCGCATAATAAAGCCCCATCAATATAGTACCGCCCACAATGTTACCGAACAGACGGAAGGACAAGCTGAACGGGTTGGCAATCTCTCCGATAATATTAAGCGGCAAAAACGGCCAAGCCGGCTCTAAATACCCTTTTAGATAGGTACCGATCCCCTTTGTCGTAATGCCGAAATATTGAGTCATAAAAAAGGTAATCAGCGCCAATCCCAAAGGTACCGAGTAGTTAGCCGTCGGCGGCCTAATCCCAAATAGACCGGATAAATTTGACAATAAGATCAGTAAAAACAAAGAACCGAAATACGGTGTAAATCTTCGATTCTTTTCTCCCATGCTACTTCCCACAAATGAGTCTAGGGATTCTACCAAAATTTCCACAAAATTCTGGAAGCCCTTGGGCTGATCAGTAAAGCTTTTGATCTTAAGACGCACAATTGCGGCAAAAATAATCAGCACAGCCATCACCAGCCATAAACTCAAAATGGATTCCGTAACCACAAAACGGAGAGGTCCGATGTCAAAATAAGTCAAGACCTTATCATCAAACGAAATCGCCTGCGTCGTTCCTAATGCTGTGGCGGTATTAAAAAACACACCATCCGTAACCATTATTTTCTCCTTTCTTTTTTATTTTTTAAACCTGCGCTGCAATTTTTATGCTATGCAACAGGATAAAATTGACTATTTTCGAGCAAGAAAGCTCTCTTTTCAAAATGCAGCCGCCTTTTGCCACTCTTTCCCATCATACGGAAAATTGCTCGGCAGCCCTTCGCCAACCGGCATTTGCCGCCAGCTACGATCTTTGGCCTTCTACTCCCGCATAAACCTCGGTGCAAGAAAGCCGCTGATTTTTACGCAAAGCAGCCCCATGACAATCCCAAAAAACAATCGCGTTCCATTAAAAATGCCGATCAATAGCAGCGCCAGCATAACCAAAAGTCTGATCGCATAATGCTTCAGCATATATTTTTGCGCAGACTGCACCTCTTGTATAATAGCTTTTTGAATCGAATAAGACATGGAAAGAATCAGTACTGCCCCGCCCGCGCCGCCAATCAGAATGCCGAAGGCAACCCACACCGCAGAGCGAATAAATATTGAGAGGATAAGCACAGGGATGAGCAACAGCAGTGCACAGACGCCGTGAGATATCAGCAATAGTTTAAGAGTTTTCTGATGTTTTTGTTTCGTTATCTCCATCTTTTTCTGATCCTTCTCTCTGATCCTTGGGTTCTTGGCTTTTTATTTCCTTCAAAACGGCTTCTTGCTTCAAATCAATCTGCGACGGTGATTTCAAAAAGCTCTGCGTTATATGATATACATTGCGAAAGCCTGCCGCGATTCCAATTAGGATCATAACAAGTAAAAAAATGGGGGTCGTTCCTAATTTCTGGTCTAAAAACGCTCCTAAAATCAGTCCCAGCACGATCGGCGCCGCCATCGTCACCGCCAACTGCGAAAGCAGGGAAAGAGCCTTTAGACTGTCCTTGTTAAAAAACATAAGCTCACCACCTATCTTGCTTATTTCTTATTATACCATTTTTTTTTTACTTGTCTATCACAAAAAGAAAAAAGGCTTAAAATTTCCTAAAAAATATATTGCTTTATTCCATCGAAGGTTTTGTCTTATCTTCTCAAACCTTTTATTTTCAAGGATAATTTCCTTTTAACAGTCAACTTGTGATAATCTAGTTATTTAGCAGACAATCGCTAAAAAAGGCAAAATATTTTCACAGCAAAAGAGGGCTTTGCGATTTCCTGCATAAAGCCCTCTTTTTATTTGCTTTTTCTTATTTCAGCAAATAGCGCCTATCATTTATTTCGTATTTTTCAACAAACGATATAAAATCGCTACCGCCTCTTGTCTTTTTACAAAAGCCTCCGGTCTGTAGCTGCCGTCTTCATAGCCTTTTAGAATGTCTTTTTCATAAAGCCAATCGACCTGCTTACGATATCCTTCCGCAATTCTTTCACGATCCGTAAACCGACTTCCCTTTTCCGGCAATTCCATTTTATCGCGATACAGCGTCATAAAGTTATAAGACAACGCAGCAACCTCCTGACGAGTTAACGCAAGATCATAGGAGCGCTTCAAGCCGCGCAACAGTCCTGCTTTTTTCGCCGCTTCACGATACGGAGCAAACCAATTCGCCTTATCTTCTTTCACCTTAAGTCCTGCCGCTCTAACCAGCATTGCAATATATTCTTCGCCACTTATCTCTTTTTCGCCGCCAAAGGTGCCATCTTCATAGCCCTTAGTCAACTCCAGCAGATTTATAAGGCTTAATTCTTTTGCATACCAGCTTTCGACCGTTTCATCCCGAAATGCATCGCCAATTTTATTCGCTAAAGCATTGGTCGTTTTTTCACCAAGCCTTTGCAACAATTCCCCAGTCGACGCTTTCTTTGCCAGCCATTTCTTGAGCCATTCCTTATCTTCTTCTTCGGAAATGTCTTTGGTTAATTGCTCAAACTTCAATCTGGCTTCCGCTGAAGAAAGTGCCACTTTCTCATCCTCAATCTTAACCTCCGGTATCGGCATTTCTTCTGCTACTGGAGGAATATACGGTGTCAATACTGTATTATTTGGATTTGGATTTGGTTCCGGCTCCGGATTTGGATTCGGATTTGGCTCCGGTTCCTTTCCATCCAGCTCTGCTATAGCAGTCATCAAAGCTTCCGCAGCTTTTTTAACCTCCTCTGGAGCTGCGTCCTTGTTTTCCATCAACACCTCCGCCAAACGAAGCGCTTCCTCAAAAGCATTTTTCTTTATCTCCGTAGCCTTTTGATATTTAACGCTGGCTTGAATTTCTTTCGCCTCTTTGATCGCTTTCTCCAGCTCTGTCCAGTCTGCCTGCGGCATATCCTCCTTGCCGTCTAATGCTTCCGTTGCCTCGTTTAAGCGCTCCGCCGCATCATCCACCTCAACCTGCTCCGCCGCCGGATTTCCAACCAGTTCCTCGGCCGCTTCCAGTTCATTTTCAAAGGCCTGCTTTTTGTCCGCTCCGGCTTTTTGGTATTTTACGGTTGCCTTCACAGCCTTTGCCGCTTCAATCGCTTCCTTAAGCTTTGTCAGATTGACCTTCGGCTCCTCGCCGCCCAATGCCTCCAGCGCATCTTTTAGCTCCTGCAAGCCTTCGTCAACTTCTTCTTGCATGGCATCCCCCATTTCAAGCAGCTCCTTTGCTCTATCCAGCGCTTGATCTAAGGCTTCTTTTTTATCCGTGTCAGCGTTTTGGTATTTTTCACCAGCTTTTACGGTTTCTGCTTGCTGAATCATCTTCTTCAGTGCTTCTTTGTCCGTTGCTTTGCCATTCAGCGCCAGTCGTGCTACCGTTAAATTTCCCAAAGCCGTTTTTACTTCTTCTTCTGTTGCTTTTTTATCGGCAATGACTTCCTTTGCCTTGTTCAATGCTTCATCAAGCTTTTCTTTTTTCTCCTTATCCGCATTGAAATATTTTGCCGTTTCCTTGTCGGCCTCTGCCGCTTCCGCTTCTTCCTTCAGCGCTGTCTTATCCGCTTCAACTGGCGGCTGCGGTTCGCTGATCACTTCGTAAGCAACGGTAAGCTCTCCTACCTTATACCAATTTGAATTCTTTTTCACAATTTTTAAGCGAATAGTTTGAGAACGAATCGGCTCGGCAAAGGTAATTTCCTGATCTTTATCGCCGCTAACCTCCCCTTGCTTTATCCACTTCTCGCCCTTTAGCACCTCAATATCCGCTCCGACAATAAAGTCACCGCCAACGCCAGACGGATACTGCAATTTTACGCCCTTCATCTGAACTTCTTTTTCAAAGGTCAGCCGAATTTCATCCTCCGGTTCTTGCGCTTTCTCAAACCAAGCAAATTTTTCTTTATCCCCATCAATCAGATAATCAATCCGATATTCTTCACCGCTTGGCGCGGTATAGGTCTTTGCCGTCGCAGACAGAGCAATCTCCAGCGACCCTTGATTTTCGCCGTCTAAATTCTCTATCGCCGCCTGCAAATTCTGTTTGGAAAGCTCTAGCTGCTCCCCGGTAGAATCCTGTTTGCTCAATAGCTCTTCCGCTTTTGCTAAAGCCCTGTCAAAAGCCTCCTTCTTGTCTTGGCTGGCATAGCGATAATTTTTGGTTTGCATTGCCGCCTTGGCCTTTTCTGCTATTTCAAGCAATTCTCCCATTTCCTTGGGCTCTCCGTCCGCCGGCAATACTTTAATTTCCAAGGCGAAACTCTTGCCATAGCCCTTGATTGTAACCGTCTGCATGCCCAAGCGATTGCTGTCATAGTCATGAACCGTAAATCGCCCGTCGTCCATGGGCTTTTCTTCTATTTTACTCGGATAGCTGTATCGAATCCGCACTCTACCGCCTGTCAGGTCAAGCGCTTCTCCTCTTTTATACTCTGTTTTATCCGGTTTCTTCAGCAGCTCAACTCCGCTTGGCAAGCGCTCTATCTCTACTTTTTCTATAGTATCCTGTTCTACCATAAGCTGCTTCGATATCGGCAAGACATAATAATTGTATCTGTCCCGAACCGTATAAGTATAGCTGCCCTTCTTCAGGACATATATTTTATCTTTCATCGGTTTGATTTCTTTGTTTTCCGAATCCAGCAACTTAACCTCAAGCAATCTGTCATAGGTATCCGGATTCATTTCTGGCGGATAAGAAAATTCAAAGGTCAGGGTAACGGCCTCCTCATTTTTCACCAATTTAGCCACAATCGCCTGAATTTCCTCCTCCAACTTTTTCACTTTTTCCCGATTGTCCGCCGGCGACTCCAGCACTGCCTTTGCTTCTCTTATTTTTACGGCCAGCTCGTTTAAAATTTGATCCAGATCCTCGTTTTTATACAAAATCCTTGCAACATCCCGGTTTTCAACCAAAACCTCATATTGCTTTACTATCTTCGTCAAATCATCCTTGTAGCTTTCATCATACACAATTTCCAGCGTCGATTTATTTTTGCTATAGTCCTCCAAGGTGACAAAGATTTTCCCTTTTGATGCTCCCAAATCACAAACCGCATGATAATTCCCATCAACACCTCTTTCTTTTAGAAGCAGCTGCTTCTTTTCGGCTGCTCCTTCCGCTTGAAATTCCACCGTAACATAATGCCAATCCTTTGTCAGCGGCGATTTCAAAGCAATCCTATTATTTTGCAGAATTTTAATATCATCGGCAGTCATCGGCGCTGCATAGCTATCATAAAATCTGCCGCGATAGCTTATACCGTCTAAAATTTTTCCTCCTGCCCTAGGAGAAATGGTCAAATCATATTCATAGCCCTCCACCATTTCCGGCGTTTCCAAAGTATACTCCGTAGTACCCTTCGGCACCTGAACCGTATATTTTTTATATGACGGCGAGTCGGAATCCAGCCATAAAGGCTCTACTACGATTTCATAGCCTTCCTCGCCCTGTCCCTGTGTCCAGCTAATATCCAGCTTTTGGGGCTCTGCCGCCTGCTTCACTTTTGTTTTTTCCTGTATCATTTCTTTGACTTGAAGGCTTCTCGGCATTTTTTCCATATCATATTCTACTTCTGCCGCTTCGCTTTCTCTGCCGTCCTTGCCGACTGCTACCAGCCTAAAAGTAATATTGCCATCCTGACAGAAATGATTTTTCGCATACATCGTATCATCATAGATACCGCCTAAAAAGAATTCTTTTCCCTGTCCGTCAACCGCATAAATACGGTATTTATCCACCTGAGCATAATCCTTTTTAATCCAGCGGAAAATAGTCTGCCCATCGTCAAACATCTTAGATACTCTAAAGCCGCTTGGCGCCGCTTCCTTTTCTTCCGTATCGGTAATTTGAACCTGTCCGATGTTCATTTGATAATTTTTCACATCCTCTTGGCCAACAAAAACAAAGCCTAACGCCGCAATTTCCTTGCCCTCGTACCGGGATAAATCAACAATGTCCTCCGTCCACTCTCCCTTTACCGCGGAATGCTCCAGCTTCAATTCCTCCACCGTCTGCGGAGCATCCTTTAAAACCAGTCCCAGCTTCATTTCCGCCTGATCCTCCGACACCTTGCGATAGCGGATTTTAGCCTTACTGCCAGATTTTACGGCAAGCGCCGTTTTAAACAGGTGAAGAAAATTGGATTTTTCTTTTTCCAAATCGCCATATACCACCAGAGAGCTGCCGCCATGCCAAGCGCCTATCTGCGTGTACGGCAAAGTGATTTTCTGACCGTTAATATCGTTATGCGTATCTTTTTCGCCAAAGTCAAAATCTGCTTTTAATTTCTTCGTGCTTTCCGTTTCAAACCACCATTGCCAAGTCGGCAAAATATCCTGATCGTTTAAATTCGTCCACGCCTCGTCATTGAGAAGCTTTCCATCGGCAAAATACTGCACGCCCTTTCCAATGTTAAAATTGGAGAAAAAGCGGCTGCCAGAGATGACAGAGCCTTCCGATTTAAAATCAGCTACGCCGACCCAACCCGAGGCGTCCTTTACCTCCACATCAATTCTATTATAGCCCGGTTTTTTACCAGTATCCTTGGGATTGCACATTACGCCGGAAAAATACATTCTTTCCCTTTCTGCAATCATCCATTGATATTCGTTGCGCTGATGAACCGGAAACTGCTTGCCCAAACCAAGCGCCTCTGTCAAATCGTCCACGCCTCTTTGATACATATCACTCGGAGTAAAGAGCGCAACGCTGCATTTGGGATTTTTATCGGCATCGTATGCTTTCTCAATCGCAGTCTGACCGCTTACTCCAAATTTTCCTTGATTGGCCTCCAAGCCTAAAAATACTGCTTCATAAGGGTCTACGCCAATTTCCTGCGCATGAGCAACAAAGTTGTCCACACCGCTCCAGCCATAATTAACAAAAACGGAATCATGAATTTTACCATTTACATCATCCTTTAAGTATTGTGACTTACTCGCATTAAAAGCGCTGTTGGTATCATAAAACTGCGTCCATAAGCCGGCTGCCGTAATCTGCGCCATAAAAGGCTTAAATTCATCGGCGCCATGCTCTTCATCATTTAAAAAGTACCCGTCGATTCCATAATATTGCGCCAGACGGATTAATTGATCAGCCACAATATATCGGCCATCTTTATCTTTGACAAACATTTCCTGTTTGGTTTGACCCGGACGAAAATGAGGATCAAAATAAACGCAGGCTATCGCTTTTACGCCGTTCTTATGAGCCGCGTTGATATATGCCTGATTGGGAATGTTGACAATACCGAATTCAAAGCCACGTTTTCGCCAGTCACTGGTTGCCGGATCATATAAGCCCCTCGGCGTGCCGATAGTGGCCGCTCCATGCCATGGACAGAAATAGTCGGTATACTGCCAGAAATTAAACGCTACATTTCCGTACGCATTATTGGCAATCGTGCTGTCAAAAAAAGAATTGCCATAATCTCCCTGCATCAACATAATCTCCACCGGAGCCGTTAATTTCGGATTGGCCTGAGTAGCAGGAAAAGAAGCGTTCCTTTTTTGCAGCGGCACCTTTGCCTGCATCAGCTCCGCATAAGGATCCGTCTGTTCGCTCCATGTTTCAATATCTCTTACCCGATACCCCGAAAAATGCGGCTGCGCCGATCGAATTGCGCTCGCGCCTTCGTCCGGCCAACTGTCTGCTTCTACTTTTAAACCACTTGCCATACTAAGCGCCAAGCAAGCGATAATACCAAATACAGCAATTCGTCGTCTTCCCTGTTTCCTGCGTTCCTGTAACATAAAATGCCTCCTTCTCTAATGCTGTTTTCTTTGAATCCTCTATTTGCTTTTCCTGTTTGTTCCCCCTTAAGTCGCTCTTTAATAAGATCCATCGCCCCTTTCTTCCGTGTCTCAGGAATTTTATTATTAACTTTTCTGTTTTTGTTAACTTTATGTTAAATCCCCTATGTTTTAAACATAATTTTATTTTTCTTCAGTTTCTATCCTAACACTTTTTGTTTGATATAGCAATATTTTTTTCTTATATTCGCCATTTTTTGTCATTTTGCACAATTTTCATTTTCCTATTTCTTTGTGCATTTTATCTATTTTCATTTACAAAAAGAAACATTATTTTTTACTTTTTTGTGAAAATTTAACTTTTTCCTCTCCGTCCCATATTTCTTTTCCCATTTAAATTATTGCACAAAAGAACCTCCTTTACTGGTCTAGCCAGCAAAGAAGGCCCTTTCTCATTTATTGAAATACTGCTTTTATTTTTTCTTAAAATGCTGAACGATATGTTCGGCTATCCTGCCAGAGGCCTGTCCGTCACCATAAGGATTGACAGCCGCCGCCATTTTCTCATAGGCAGCTTTGTCTGTCAAAAGCTTTTCCGTTTCCGCTGTAATCACATCAAAATTCGTACCGACCAGCTTTAAGGTACCAGCCTCTACGCCCTCCGGCCTTTCCGTTACATTCCGCAGCACCAGAACCGGCTTGCCCATGCTGGGCACCTCCTCCTGTAATCCGCCCGAATCGGTCAGCACCAGATAAGAGCGGTTCATCAGGTTATGCATGTCCTGAAGCGCCAGCGGCGGAATCAAATGCACCCGCCCCAAATCGCCCAGCAACTGCTTGGCAGTTTCCTGAACTTTGGGATTCAAATGAACAGCATAAACTACCTCTGTATCCGGATGATTCTCTACAATATATCGAATCGCCCGACAGATTTCCGCCAAGGGTTCTCCCAAATTTTCCCTGCGATGCGCCGTCATCGTAATAACCTTGCGACTGTAATCCAAATGATTCAGCAGATCATATTCAAAGCGATAATCGGCCTGAATCGTTGTTTGCAAGGCATCAATTACGGTATTTCCAGTCACATAAATAGCCTCCGGCGATATATTTTCCGCCAATAAATTCTTTTTGGAATTTTCCGTAGGAGAAAAATGCAGCTCCGCCAGCCTGCCGGTCAGGCAGCGATTCATTTCTTCCGGAAACGGCTCATATCTATTGAAGGTGCGCAGCCCCGCTTCAACATGCCCAACCGGAATCTGCTGGTAAAATGCCGCCAGCGCTCCGGCAAAGCTGGTCGTTGTATCGCCGTGCACCAAAACAATATCCGGTTTCGCCTGAATAAAAATCTCCTCCAGCCCATTCATCGCCCTCGTCGTAATTTGCGTCAAGGTCTGTCCGGGCTGCATAATATTCAAGTCATAGTCCGGCTGGATATTAAAAACCTCCAGCACTTGATCCAGCATTTCTCTATGCTGCGCCGTAACCGCCACAATCGACTCCAGCTCAGGACGAAGCCGAATCGCCTGCACCACCGGCGCCATTTTTACGGCTTCGGGTCTTGTTCCAAAAACCGACATCACCTTTATTTTTTTCTCCATTTCCGCTCCTTATCTAGTAAACTCACAGGAAAATTCACTACACACTTTCCTTTCTAATTTTTGTATCCTATTGCGGTTAGCTTTGTCCCCTGCGCCAGCTTCCCTAGGAGCCGCCTTCTCTTTATAAAGACTCTAACCGCTTTCTATATTCATTTGCTAATTCGCCAGACCGTGTATAAAGCTTTCTATATGGCAAAAACACCTTAGCAAAGCCGGTATCTCTACATAATACCAGCATTTGTTGCCTATTGGCAGATGCGCTCAAAAAAAGCGCTTCAACACCGCCAAAAGCGACCGCATTTCCCTTGGGAAATGCTACCTCGCCCTAGCAATCCCTTCGGAACAATCCTTGGCGACCGCATTTCCCTTGGGAAATGCTACCTCGCCCTAGCAATCCCTTCGGGACAATCCTTGGCGACCGCATTTCCCTTGGGAAATGCTACCTCGCCCTAGCAATCCCTTCGGGACAATCCTTGGCGACCGCATTTCCCTTGGGAAATGCTACCTCGCCCTAGCAATCCCT
>JBGZBY010000022.1:0-15083 GCA_041844915.1 Eubacteriales bacterium | reverse complement strand
TTTTACCGCCTCAACTCTGGTTTGCTGCAACATGATCTCGGAAAGCCATATATAATAAGGCCTAGCCGTATCCCGCCAAGGCAGTCTGCGCTTATGCTGATCATAGTAGTCCAGCACTGCTGCCGTCAAATTTTCCTTCTGCTCCTTTTCCGTCATGATATCGCTCCTTTGACCTATTATTGTAGCAAAAAACGAGCGCATATGCAACGGAAAAGATTTTTTCTGCTAAAAGCAGCGGAAAGAAAAACAGATCCCGAACAGAAAATCGTCCGAAAGACCTGTTTTGCCTTCTTTTATTCCCCGATTCGGCTGGCACCCAGAAAAAGCATTAAAGCAAAGAGCTTGCTTTGACAGGAATGTTTCTTATGCTTCGGCATGATTATATCAAACCGAAGCGCACAAGTCGTCCGCAATTTGTGGAATTAGATTAATATTCGATTAGAGAACAATTAAAAAACCGTTAATTCTTTCGATTCTTTTATTGCCTTGTAGTCCAGTTTTTTGTTCAAAGCGCTCTCCTAGCAAATCGCGCGGTTCTGCTTTTTTCTCCCGCTAGGGCAGCCTTTAAAATTTGGCCGACCAGTCCTTTTCACGACAGTCAATGCCTCAGCCGATGTTTTCGCATAAAATAAACACCTGCATCCTTCTTTTGAAAAACACAAGTGCTTAAGTCGAAGCGACGGGATTCGAACCCACGACCTCTGCGTCCCGAACGCAGCGCTCTACCAAGCTGAGCCACGCTTCGTATTGAGTTGTTTGTGTCTTAACGACAAATAGTATTATATAAAGCTTTCACTGTTTTGTCAACCACTTTTTTTAGATATTTGCCATTTTTTCATTCTCCTTATCCACTGGCAGCGTTCTGCAAAAAGCAAGTGTCTTTCCGAAAAGCTCCTGCTGCACTGCCAGAGGGCAAGGGGATTTCCCAAAGGCACGCATTCCGAATAGAATACTTCCGCAGCAGATAAGACAAGATACAAAATCTGCTTAAAGGTTCTCCGTTCTCACGTGCCCTTGGGTGCTTCTGCCAATTGGCGCTATTCCTCCGGCGCTCGGCAGCCCTATATTATTTTCCTATGCTTTCGGTATATCTCTGCAAGATAGCCGCCATTTCTGCTCGGGTCGCCGTTCCCTGCGGCGACAGTAGCCGCGCGTCCGTTCCCTTCACAATTCCGTTTACCACCGCCCATTGCATTGCTTCCCTGGCATAGGACGAGATTTGAGTTGAATCCAGATAACCAGCTAAATCCGCACCGCGCTTGATCTCCTGTCCGCTGTATTTTGTATACTGATACAGAATCATTACTAGCTGCTCCCTGGTAATCGCTTGATTCGGAGCAAAAATCTGTTCCCCATAACCAGATACAATGGAATTGTTATAAGCCCAAGCCACAGCATTTTCATACCAGGAGTCCTTTGTTACATCCTGAAAAGGATTGGAGTGGGAAGCCTTATCCCCGCTTAGGCGATGCAGCATAACCACCAGCATGGCTCTTGTGGTATTGGCGTTGGGGGCAAAGCTTTCTCCGGAAATCCCCCTCATAATATCACGACTTACCACATAGCGAACGCTGTCCGCATACCATGCAGCGGATGGCACATCACTAAATTCAAGTTCTCCATTGTTTTTCTCCAAAGCCGGCTGCTCCGGTGATACCGCTACCTGCTGCTTTGATGTCGGCTGATTCGGGATCGGTGCGCCTTCCCGCTTTGGTGTCGATTGACTCGGAGTTGTTGTGCCCTCCGACTTTGGCGCTGGCTGGCTTGGCGTGTCCTCTGGCTTTGGTGTCGGCTGACTTGGCGTATCCTCTGGCTTTGGTGTCGGCTGGCTTGGCGTGTCCCCCGGATTGGGCGCTGGCTGACTTGGCGTATCCTCTGGCTTTGGTGTCGGCTGGCTTGGCGTGTCCTCTGGCTTTGGTGTCGGCTGACTTGGCGTATCCTCTGGCTTTGGTGTCGGCTGACTTGGCGTGTCCTCTGGCTTTGGTGTCGGCTGGCTTGGCATGTCCTCTGGCTTTGGTGTCGGTTGGCTTGGCGTGTCCTCTGGCTTTGGTGTCGGCTGACTTGGCGTGTCCCCCGGATTGAGACTCGGCGCCGGCGGAGTCGGTTCTTCCTCCTTATCTATGGAAGAAATTCCCTTTTCTTTAATCCGCCACTCTCCGTCCTTATAGCTTACTTCATATTTCTCGCTCAAATTGGGAATCCTTACCTTTGGCTGCCCGATTACCCGATCCGCCGCCAGCAAAGGCAAGCGGTCTTCATCTCTGCCTACCAGTGTATTAGAGGAAAATTCGATCTCCATTCCTCCATTTAGCTCACCCACATGAATAGGATCCTCCATCACGCTGTCAATCGGAAAGCTAAGACTACCCTCGCCGGCAATTTTTTCAAAGCTCCGATCCGTTTTTTCCGCTATCAGCTTCGCATTTTCTCCAAGCTCCAAGAGCTTCGTTCCATTTATCTCTCCAACTCTAAGATTGGTCCGACCGGATAAAGTGATGGTATCCGCATTGTCTATGGAGATAAAATTCAAATTGGAATCCTCTACATAAAGACCTATCTCCTGCTCGGGAGCAAAATTCAATCTCGCTCCCAGGCCTTTGGCAGCGGAACGAATTACAACCTTATCGGTATCGCTGAAATCATTTCCATATTTTACGATACCCTCCTGTATCCTTGCTTCTCTATCCAACACAAGCTCAATACCATTATTTCCCTCTCCGCCAATTTCGACCGAGTGAAGCTGCGTCTGAGAATTGGAATTTCGAGTGGTAAAGCTTGCCTGTGCAGCCACAGCGGTACCGGCCTGATATGCTCGATTCGCTATAATAGGCCATACCTTTTGGGCAGTATTTCCCGAATCCGTGCTTACATTGTCAAAGATTAGGCGGTTGCCACCTAAAAAGATGTACTTCGTCGTTTCCCTTCCCTCCGGCTTAAAGGCAAGATTAATGTCCTTAAATTCCACATCCGCCTTCAGCTCCAACGAGGCCAGCCGAATATTCAAAATAAAATTTTCTCCATCGGGATTTTTCCCATCTATCCGAATTTGCTTGTCAAAAATTATGGGCAAAATCCTTCCATTTTCCGAAAGATAGGATACCGTTACATTTCCCCGCAGCTTGATGGTATCGCCGTTTTTAGCGGCTTGAAGCGTCGCTCTGAAATCTCCGTCGGGAAAAAGCTCCAGTATTTGCCCTGCCCCACCGCTCCCAGCGTTTTCTCCTGCGTATATAGCGGACAAATCTAAGGCACTGCCTGAGCAAATAAAACATATACTCAATAAAATAGCAGCCGCCGCTGCCTTTATTTTTTTATTGCATCCTTTTTCTCTTTGCATTCCTTCCTTCTCCATTTCTTTTTATTTTTGAATTGCCACTGCAAAGCTCTCCCACCAGCTTAGCCGATAAAAATTGCACTGCCCATCGCTTCGCCGTTTCCGCTTCCCTTCTTCGCCAAGCCCATAACCATGACAGTAGCCTGTCCCTCCAGCGCCTCCTTTATCCGCTTCTATTTTACTTTTTTTCTTAATAAAGCTCCTGCCGGCCTAAGCGGCGCCGAATAATCCTCTTGCCCATTCTAACGCCGCTGCTTAAGATCGCTAACGAAAATCGAATTTATTATAATGATTTTTTACTATTATTGCAAGTCCTATTTCCTAGGAAATAATCCTATTTTTTTAACAATCTTTCCCGCTTTATTAAGCCGACCCTTTCTAAAAGCGATTTTGATATATCCCCCTTTACCGGACAAAAATCCAGCAAAGGGGGATATATCTCCATTTAAAATATCCATACCACAAATTCATAGGCTTCTGCGGCAATAAAAAAGCCACCTCCCTCTTTTTCCTGCTTTTTGTCGTTTACATCTTCATAAGCTTCGGGCCGAAGCTCCAGCTTTTCAACTAAACGGTAGACTCCGGCAGCAAGCTCCGCCTTTTTAATGAAGAAATCCTGTGTAAGAAAATATTCCGCAATAAGCTCCTTTTCCTTATAGATGCTGATGGTTCCCCGTTCTATCAGCTCTTTTACTTTCTCTCCTCTATCCCAATTGAAATATACGTTTTCCCCTTCCTTTACCTCAAACTCCTGCTCTGTTTCCAACGGCTTTAAGCCCTCTCCATCTTCCTTCTGCCAAAGAATTTCCTGATGAATATCCCGTCTAATCTTGATTTCCTTGAGATTCGGCCTTTGAAAATGCATGACCAGCCACCAAATGCTAAGACCCAAAGCCAATACTCCAAGCAGCAGAAACAAATTTTTTGCAATTGCTTTATTCATCAGTTTTTCACCTCCAGCTTCTGGCTCAAAATATAGATTGCAGCCACCAAAAGAACCGCCAGTCCGTAAACTCCCGCTAAATAATGATACAAATAGTAGCCGGTTGTAAACAAGATATTGATATGCGCGACAAAGCTTACTAAAGCAAAGCTGACAAAAAGCAAAATTGCGCCCACGGTAATCTGCCAGCCAAAACGAGCGCCAACCACGCAAAAGAACGCCAACAAAAGCATAAAAAGCAAGCCGCAGCCCATAATCAGCAGTATCCCCGCTATCAAGGCTCCCATTCCTCCCAAATTCAAAAGCAGTCCTTTCGTCAGATCAATACCAAAAATTCTCACGCTTTCAGTTCCCTGAAAAATTGTTTTGGCCACAAAAACGACAGCAAGATTTACAATTGCGCCAAAAAGCAAAATCAAGCCTATCGTTCCTGACCAAAGCTTAAATGCGCTTTTTCTATCCTGATGAAAGGAAATCATCGTGTAAAATATCGATAATATCCCCGCTCCAAATCCAATTCCAAAAAATATATAACCATATGAAAGCAGCCACATCAGCGTTTGAAGAGCAACCGCTTTCAATCCATCACCCGATATCAAACCGAACAGCAGCCCGTAGACGACAGCGTACAGGACTGTCAGCAGCAGGCACATCTTTATTCTCAAAACCTTAAATAAAATCTTAGCCTGTGTCTTTAAGCTCATAGCTTCTCCTTTCCGGTCAACATTTTAACCATCAGTGTTTGCAGATCCATACTCTGTATTTCTCCATTCATGGAATAGATCTGATTTTTCTCCGAATCTTTGATTTTATCGTATATATAATAAGTCACTCGGCTTCCCAGTGTTTCCCTGCCGACGATATTGAAATTTCTTTCTACAAACTCTGCCAAAGCCGCATCCGCCTGAACGATAAAGCTCCGCTCCTTCAGGTCTTCAATTTCCTCATTTAACACCAGCTGCCCTTTGTCAATCATGATTGCCCTTTCAAAATAGCCCTCAATCTCTTTGATCATGTGGCTGGAAATAACCACCGTCTTTTCCCCATCAAAATAGTGCTTGCGCAGAAAATCATAAAACACCTCACGATTCACAGGATCCAACCCGACATAAGGCTCGTCCAGTAGCAAAAGCTGCGGATCAGCGGCCAAAGCCAAAATAAGACTGGTCATCGTCTGCATTCCGGACGAAGCCTTGTGATAATACTTTTTTACGTCCAGCTCAAAACGATCAATCAACTCCTTGGCATATTCTCTTTTCCAGTTCGGGTAAATATAGCTTGCCGTTTCTAAAATATCCTTTATCCTCTGTGTAAAATATTTAATATTATATGCTCTGCCAAAGGCGATATCTCCCTGCTTTTGAATCCATTCGGAATTTATTTCGATCTCTCCGCCACTTGGAAAAAGCAAGCCGCCAATCAGCTTCAGCAGAGTTGTTTTTCCTGCTCCATTTCTGCCGATCAGACCATAGACTCTGCCCCTTTCCAATTTCAAATCCAGTTGCCTGATAGCGGCAGTATCCTCAAAGCATTTGGTCAATTCTCGAATTTCTAAAATATTGGATTGATTCATTTATTTTACTCCTCCCTTCCCGACTTTCTCGATCAAGGCAATAATCTCCGCTTTTGAAAGCCCTAATTTCTGAGCTTCCTCCAATAATTTTATAATAAAATTTTCTATAAAGGCCTCCCGACGGCTTTTGATAATGCGCTCTGCTGCTCCGGTGCTGATAAACATACCAATCCCTCTCTTTTTATACAAAACATTTTCATTTACTAAGATTTCCAAGCCCTTGCGGGCGGTCGCCGGATTGATCTTATAATAGTCCGCCAGCTGATTCATCGACGGTGCTTGACTTTCTTCCTTCAGCTCTCCATTTAATATCATATCTTCTATTTCATTGGCAATCTGCTGGTATATCGGAATCGTCAATTTTTCATCAATCAAAATCTGCTCCTCCTTTCTATAAAAATTCTGGTATTCCCCCATTGGTAAAGCCCTCTCTATTCCGCCTTCCGCTTCCTGTTTCGCTCACGCGGGTCTGTGCAACTCCCCTTGCCGGCAGGGTTTTGGTAAGCCGGCAAAGGGCTGCCTTTCTCTACCTTGCGCGGTAAGCAGATCTCCGGCTTTAGGCATTAAACATTATTTTTTCACTTTTAAAGGCTTTGGCAGTGGCAATGACAAGAAGCACTATTGTAATCAGCGATACCCCGCAGGCAAGCAGAAGCTGCACCAGAGTCAGTTCAAAGCTTAGCGCTGCCTTGAAGGCGTAGATATTGCCAATCAAAGGAATCGCATACATATAGGTTGCTGTTTTACCAAAAGAAAACATCGCGGCAAATGCGCCCATCATTACCACCATATAGGCCGGCGTCATATAAGTGCCTGCTTCTTTGACAGTTCGCGAAAGCACAGAAATCAAGCAAACAATACCAACAAAAATTCCTACTTCCAGCAAAAGAATTAAAAATATCTGCAAATAGTCCATTGTTCCATACATCAGATTTCCTATATCCCCACCTGAAATCGCCATTAGCTTAGGCAGAGAGGCAACCAATGCTATTACAGACATTAGTGTGCTGATAATCGCCAAAATGCCTAGGCCGATCATTTTTCCCAAAGCAATTGTGTTACGGCTAACCGGAGTAAGCAGCAGCGCTCCCATAGTGCCTCTTTCCTTTTCTCCGGCAATCGTTTCCATCCCAAGTCCCATCGCGCTGGCAAACAGCATAATAGAGAGCATCATCGGCAAGAATTGAGCGACCCCGAAACCGGAAGCCTTTTTCTCGTTTTTTATTTCAAATTCCTGCGGCTGAAAATTTTGATTGGTCGTAAAAGCAGTGATTTTCTTTAAATCTCCGAAGCGTTCCTTTAGCAACATTTCCTGAAAAGCTTTCAGCAATTCGGAACGCAGATCGCTGTATGCCTCTCTAGAATAATCCTCTGTTGGATTGTAGTAAATACGAATATCTGGCGTAGCTTCGGTTTCATATGCCGCTATCTTTTCCCTGAAATCAGTAGGAAATTCTATAATCGCCTCTGCCTCGCCATCTCTAACTCTCTCTTTTAACTCATCATTGATTTGTTCAGCAAATGCAATCTGATAAGCCATTTTATTTTCATAATTCTCCAGAAAATTTTCAAATTCGTCTGGGGCATTTATTACACTTATCCTCGCCTGGTGCGATTCTATATCGTTGATTCGACTGCTGGCCAAAAATCCCATTAAATTATAAACCAAAAAAATACTCAATGCCGGCAACAAAAACACGGAAAAAATCATCCTCCGATCAGAAAATACACGCTTTAACTCCTTCTCTATGATAGTTTTTAACATTTTATTTTTCTTCCTTTCCGTAGGTCACATACATTTTGAAAAATGCGTCTTCCAGATCCCGACTCTGCCAGCGCTGCAAAATATCCTCAATAGTTCCATCCTCCACTTTTTTGCCTTGGATAATGATGGCGACACGATCACACAGCTTTTCTGCCTCATTCATGATATGAGTGGAGATAATTACAGTTTTTCCGCGTTTTTTCAGATCCTGCAAATAATCCGTCACCGCCTTGGCCGTGATGATATCCAGCCCATTGGTTGGCTCGTCAAAAATAATCAGCTCCGGATCATGAATAATACAAACTGCAATCGCCAGCTTTTGCTTCATTCCGGTGGATAATTCCCCGATTTTTTTATCCTTGTACTCATTGATTTTAAAATACTGAAACAGCTCCTCTTTTCTTTTTTCAATCTGCTCCTTGCTCATCCCTCTAAGCTTGCCGAAAAATTCAAAAATATATTCCGCCGTGAAATGCTCATCCATTTTGATTTCATTTGTTAAAAATCCCAGCCTGCTTCTCACCTTATCCGGATCCTTTACTACATCAACGCCGCCAACCGTAATCTCCCCTTCCGTGGGAATCAGCAAGGTTGCAATACTGCGCAGAGTGGTCGTCTTTCCTGCTCCATTCGGCCCCAGCAGGCCAAAAATCTCTCCTTGCTTCGCCTGAAAGCTGATATTCTCAGCCGCCACCTTGTTATGCTCGTCCGTGCGCATTTCTTTTCTTTGCTTTTTACTTAGCTTGTATATCTTGGTAAAATTTTTTACTTCCAGCATATTTGCTCCCTTCTCAACTTCTTTCGGCTTTTTCTGCTTTCTTTTCCTCCGCCGGCCCTTAAAGCAGTTTTTTGCCAGTACATTTGTTGTTCGGTTATGTGGTTAATTACTTATATAACTAACTATATCACTTTTTCTTACAATGTCAAGTCCTTTTTAATTTTTTTCTTCTTAAACTATGTATCTCTCTCTTGAAAAGGTCTGGCGGATTTTTATAGCAGCTTTGACAAAAAGAAAACGCGGAATTCAAAATTTTTCCTTGCCATTTCTCATTTTTTTTGATATCATATAGGAGTTGTATAGACTGATAGTAAGGAGGTGGGGAATATGGCAAGATGTGCGATCACCGGAAAAAGCACCGCATTCGGAAACAAAGTGAGCCATGCCGTCAATAAATCAAGACGTAAATGGAAATCCAATCTGCAAAAGGTTCGGGTAAAAATCGACGGACAAGTCAAGAGAATGTATGTTTCAACCAGAGCATTACGTTCCGGTTTAGTAGAAAGAGTATAAAGAAAAAAGCGGATATTCTTCCATTGAGAATGTCCGCTTTTTTATGTCTATTGTTCCCTCCGCCGTCCCATGGATTCTCACTCGCAGCCCGAAGCTTATCCGCAGCGCCCCGCTGTAAGCAGGTAAAGCGGTAACCCGGTAAAAAACGACCTATCGCCGCCCGGCAATATTAGCTATTCTAAATTGACGTAAAAGATGCTCTGTCCCTCGAAAAGAGCCGCTTGAAGCTCCTTGGGATAGAAAAATGCTTCTTCATCATAATAACCAATTCTTCCATAATAAAGCTTTTTTTCAATTTCCTCCTCCGTCAGCTCAATATAAATCGCTTCGCCGACAAAAAGAGCCTCCGCCTGCCATATCTGCTTCTCGCTTTCTGTTCCGCTCCGAACATTGCTCGCATCCTGCCAAAGCCATTCAAAGGTTGTGCCATCTCTTAAAGGCAGAAGTAGAAACGCTTTCTTCTCACCGCTGCCGGATTCTGCCGCAATTTTCTTTCTAATTTTGACATTAGCCAGCTCCGCCTCGTCCGGATCCGCCAGCACCACCGCCGCCAGATCGCCTCCATAGGCATTTCTCTGCACCAGCGTCGTTCGGTTTTCGGTTATCCCATAAAGCTGCCAATACGACTCTCCAGCTTCTGACAAAATAATGCTCAGCATATTGGGCAGTCCGTCCTCATCCAACACAACCGGCAATAGCCCTTCCTCATAAAAATTCTGCAATGCGCTGATTTCTTCCGCAGCATAGGAAAAATATTCCTCTGCCGCCCCGCCTCGCCGGATGATCGAGCTCCAATAGGCCTTCCTTTCCGCAGAAAAAATCTCCTTTGCTTTTTCCCAATCCATGCCGGAAATTTGAAAAATCTCATCCGTTTCCAGCCGCTTTCCGGTTTCTGTATCAAAAATATAGGAAAAAAAATAAATATCACTCCCCATGCCGATCTCCACCTGTAGCAGTACGGACAGGATGTTTTCATAGAGCCAGCTTTGATAAGTTACAAAAATCTCGCCCAGCCCCTTCTTTTCCTCCATGATTTCAGCCAGATAGGCCTCGATTTCCTGATTTGTCGCCTCCGCGTCCTTCGATTTCAAAAGCAACAGCGGAATTACCCAATCCGGATTCTTATGAAAATAGGTGGTCTGAATATACTTTCCCTCCACTGCCTTTTCCGACAAAGCCTCCTCCATCTCCCTGCTTTTCTCTGCAAAGGCTTCTTCCGGCAGGCTCTCCGCACTTTCGGCAGCAGCCTCGGCTTCCTCTACCTTCATCGACTGCGGCTCCGCCGTTTCGGCTACCGTATCCGCCAATTTCTGCATACCTGACGAGCAGCCCGCGCAAAAAAGAGAAATCGCCAAAAAAAGCACCGCTACAGCCCATCGCGTTCCTTTTCTTCTATTGTCTCTTTTATGACTTCCTTGCATTTCCCTTCCCTTTCCTTTTCCCAGACCCTTCAAATGTCATTGACTCGCCGAAGGCTTCCTGTACCAGCCACTATACCGCGAGCAAGTCTTTAAATCTCTACTCTTGCAGCATAAAGCTTTGCTTCCACAAAAGGATACGTCTGACCGCCTGGTCGATCTGCTCCGGCTTAATTCTGCCCGACTTCACCGCTTCAATCACCGCCGGAATCTGTACCTCAAAGGAGGTTGCACACAGCATGTCGTTGCCTGCCAAAACCGCAAGCACCGCCGCTTCCTCCCCTGTCATCTGTTTTCCTATGGCTCCCATCATCAGATCGTCCGTCATAATCACTCCCTGAAATGCCAAATCCTTCCGCAAAAGCAAATGTACCGCTTCCGATAAGGAGGCCGGAAACTTATCATCGACTGCCGCCATCACATTATGCGATACCAAAATCGCTCCGGCACCATTTTTTATACCGGCAACAAAGGGCAAAAAATCCCTTTCTTTAAAACTTGCCAGCGTTCTCTGGTCGATTACCGGCTCGGTATGAGTATCGGCATTGCTGCCGTATCCCGGAAAGTGCTTGAGCATAGAGGCGATACCCGCCTCATTCATCTCCCTTATCATATGTCCGGCATATTCCTCAACCAGCTTCGGATCCGTGCTAAAAGAACGGTCATAAATAAAGTCCGTTTCCTTCTCCGGAATATCGCAAACCGGCGCCATATTCAAATTTACCCCCAAGGACAAAAGTAGCTCTGCCTTTTCTGCTGTGTCATTTTTTATTCTTTCCCAGCCGCCGTTATGGTAAAGGGATTGTGGCGAAGCAAAGGGCGTTATCCGCAGCGCAGGGTTGCGGCTGATCCGGTTGACCGTACCGCCTTCCTCATCCACCGCAATCCACATTGGAATTCCGGCTGAACTCTGATAGGACAGTAGCTCTGCCTTCACCTGCTCCTTGGTCTTGTCTTTAAAATCTCTGCCGAATAAAATATATCCTCCGAGATGATATTTTTTTATGGCTTCGATCGCTCCCGTTTCCGGACATCTTGCCAAAAACATCTGTCCCACCTTTTCCTCCAAGGACAGCTTAGCCAAAAGCCCCTCTACATCCGCCAGCACCAGCTGTATGTCCTCTTGCTCTGCCTGCTCCGCTTCGGCCGACTCCGTCTTGGTATTTGAGCTTGGCGCTTTCTCTTTTCCGGCCTCGATCTTGGCAGTCTTCGTTTCCCCTTTTTTCGGCATCGCTGCCGTCGGCTCATCGGAAATCATTTGACCGCAGGCACAAAAAAGCAGACACAGCCCCAGCAACATGATTATTTTTTTCATCTCCTTCTTTTTCATAATACCCCCTCTCAAAGCAGATTATCCTCAGCTCTGATTTTAATACATAATCCCCAGCCTTTATTCCTGATCCGCCGGATATAAAATACCAAGCTGCCTCCTCGCTTCCTCCAATACCTCCATTACCGCCAGACTTTGGCTCAATGGCATTTGCTCCGATTCCGTTTTTCCGCTTCGAAGCAAGCCAATAAATTCCTCGATCTCATAGGTCATATGGTCGCCTTGCGGCCTTGTCAGATCTCTTGCTTCTCCTTTGCGAAGCAAGCGCACTTCTGTCGGAATCGAAATTTTATCTACCTGTAAGCAGCCCTTTTCTCCTTGAATTTCACTGGGCAGAAAGGAGTCCGTAATCTTGGAAAAAAATAAGACTGCCTCCATTTCCTCGTAGCTTAAAAGCAAGCTACTCTGCCCATCGACTCCGGTTGGCAGCATCACGGCATTGGCTTTCACCGCCCTGGGCTTGCCAAAAAGCGATATCAAGGGTTGAATACAATATACGCCCAAATCCATCAAGGTTCCGTTTGAAAATTCCGGCTGAAAGGCGTTCGGCCTTTCGCCTTGCATATAGCGATCGTAACGCGAGGAATACTGACAAAACTGCGCCACATAGCGCCGAATCCTGCCGATTTCCGGCAGCGCCTCCCTGAGCGCATGAAAATTAGGCAAAAACAAGGTTTTCAGCGCTTCCATCAGCAGCACCTTCTGCTCCCGCGCGACCCGAATCATTTCCCTAACCTCTCTGGTATTGGATGCCATAGGCTTTTCACACAGAACATGCTTGCCGTGACGCATACATAGCAGAGCCTGCGGCGCATGGAAGGAATTCGGGCTGGCAATATAAACCGCGTCAATAGCGGCGCTTTGCGCCATAGCCTCCAGATCAGTGAACCAATACTGCGCTCCGTGCTGCTCGGCATACTGCCTAGCTCTTTCCTCCGTTCTTGAATAAACCGCTGCCAAATGAAAGCCTTCGACCTGCTTTCCGCAGCGAATAAATTCATCTGTTATAAAATTGGTTCCCACTACGCCAAAACGAATCATGACTGCTTCCTTTCTTTGCTTTGTCCTAAGCTGATTTTTCTGCAAAGCCCACTTCAAGCTCCGGCCGCCATGGCACTGCTCGCCCAACCAGCTTCTGCGGCAGCTCCTCTGAAAATTGCTTCTTTCCCTTACAATCACAATATCTTCTATATAAAATCAATTTTACCGATTCTACTATTATTGTACACAAAAGCGCCTTGCCGCGCAACTGTACAGAAATTTTGTAAAGAGATTGTAAAATAAAAAATAAGCCGTACTTGATATCAAAGCCTTCGATATCAAGTCAGCTTATCATTCTATTTTTACAAAGCCGCCTTTGCCGCTTCTACCAAGCCAGCAAAACCTTTAGCATCATTAACTGCCATTTCCGCCAGCATTTTTCTGTTCATTTCAATTCCGGCTAACTTCAAACCATGCATAAACTTAGAGTAGCTCAAATCATGAAGTCTGGCTGCTGCATTAATACGAGCGATCCACAGCTGTCTGAAATCACGCTTGCGCATTTTGCGGCCGGCATAGGCATATACGCCTGCCTTCATTACCGCCTGCTTTGCTGTTCTAAATTGTCTGCTTCTTGCGCCGTAATAGCCCTTAGCTAATTTCAGCACTCTCTTGCGTCTTTTTCTTGTGTGCATTGCACCTTTTACTCTTGCCATTCTGATTTCCTCCTATAAATATGGTAATAATCTCTTCAATTCTCTTTGATCGGCGTCCGAAGCAACCACTGACTTTCTCAAATTACGCTTTCTTTTCGGACTTTTCTTTTCCAGAATATGGCTGGTATAGGCATGATTTCTTTTGAATTTGCCGCTTCCTGTCTTCTTAAATCTTTTTGCTGCACCACTATGTGTTTTAATCTTAGGCATAATGATAACCTCCTTCTAATTCCATTATTTTGTCTTCTTGGGCATCAAAACCATTACCATATTTTTTCCTTCAATCTTCGGCTGGCTTTCGATGTCAGCAATTTCCTCTAATTTTGCAAAGCACTCTGTTAATATCTCTCTGCCAAATTCAGTATGTGCCATTTCACGCCCACGGAAACGAACAACTACCTTTACTTTGTCGCCATTATTCAAAAACTTCTTCGCCATATTCATCTTGGTATTGACATCATGCTCCTCAATATTCGGCGATAACCGGATCTCCTTGACGCTGATCACGGTTTGCTTTTTACGGTTTTCTTTCTCACGCTTTGCCTGTTCATAGCGGTATTTGCCGTAATCAATAATTTTGCATACGGGCGGGTTTGCTTTCGGAGCAATCTTGATCAGATCCAAATTGGCTTCTCTCGCCAGCATCTGGGCTTCCTTTGAGGACATAATCCCTAATTGCTCTCCGTCCTCTCCGATAACTCTTACTTCCTTGTCCCTAATTTGTTCGTTAATGATGTGTTCGCTAATGGTAAGCACCTCCTGTTTTGATATTATTTTTTCCTCACAAAAAAGAGGATATCTCTATCCTCTCATACACTCACAAAATACTCCCCAAAAGGAAATGTCATGTAATCTATGAACCCAAGCACGCCCTTGCCCTTAGGTGAGAGGAATATCTCTGCTTCTTGCTTTTTGCATCTTATCAGATTCAGGGGATTTTGTCAAGTGGTTTTTTAACATTTCCAATTATGTTCTTGCAAAATCCCCTTTTTCTTTTTAAAATTACACTTTTTAACTTGATTATTTTTGTTTTTTCAACCAAATTCCCAGTAATGCTACATTCAGCCCTAAAAGACATATTATTTTCATTGAAATACCACCAGTTTGGGGTAAAACAGCGACACCAAGGGGAAGCGCTTCCGTTTGTACTTCTATGGTATCAGCAATTTCCTGTTTCGGTTCTGATGGACTATTTTCCTGCAATGCAACTTCCTTTTCTGCAATAGCACCTTCCGGCACCTTATCTTCTATCAATTCTTTCTCATCTGCTAAGGTCTGATTTTTTTCGGATACGGCCTCTATCTGCTCTAGCTTTTTTTCTTCCTCTTCCTTTTTCATTTGTACAGGCAAAGGCAAAACTACACTCTCTTCCAATTCTGCTTCCGGAATATATGGCGTTAAAACCATTAAAGTCTCCGGAACAGTTGGTATAGACTCACTCGGATTTGGCTCATTTGGCTTCGGATCGCTCGGATTCGGCTCGCTTGGCTTTGGATCACTCGGATTCGGCTCATTTGGCTTCGGATCACTCGGATTCGGCTCATTTGGCTTCGGTTCACTCGGATTCGGCTCATTTGGCTTCGGTTCACTCGGATTCGGCTCATTTGGCTTCGGTTCACTCGGATTCGGCTCATTTGGCTTCGGTTCACTCGGATTCGGCTCGTTTGGCTTCGGATCGCTCGGATTCGGCTCGTTTGGCTTCGGTTCACTCGGATTTGGCTCATTTGGCTTC
>JBGZBY010000021.1:0-8781 GCA_041844915.1 Eubacteriales bacterium | reverse complement strand
TTTGTTTTGGGCGTTAAGACCTTGGCAAAATGGTATAAGGAGGGCTTGATTGATCCGGAAATCTTTACCCGTGGAGCCAAGAGTCGCGATACTTTGTATGCAGCGGATCAGGCAGGCTTTACGCATGACTGGCCGAGCACCGGCGACTATAATGTGAAGCTGGCGGAGAGTGTACCGGGCTTTAATAATGTGGCAATTGCTCCGATCAAAAACCAAAGAGGTGAAATCATTGAAAGAACGACTCGCTATCCGGTAGCCGGCTGGGGAATTTCCTCACAATGTAAAGATCCGGTTACTCTGATTAAATTCTTTAATTTCTTTTTTACGGAAAAGGGCTCGGATATGATGAACTTTGGTATAGAGGGTGTGACCTATACCAAGGAAGCGGATGGAACGAAGGTGTTTACTCCGCTGGTAATGGAAAATAAGGAATTTACGCCATTGAATTATCTGCGCTCGCAGGGCATTCAATATCGCATTGGTATGATTCAAAATCCGGCCTATGAGGCGGCTTTTGCAACCGACGCAGCGAAAGCGGCGGCGGCATATTATGAAGAGAATCCGGCATGGTTCCCGGAGAAGCTTCCGCCGTACTTTGACGGAGCGCTGAACCTGAAATATACTCCAGAGGAAGAAACCGAATATCAAAGTATCATGACAAATATTAAGCCGTATGTCAATCAAATGTTGCAGGAATGGATTTTGGGTACGAAGGACGTGGAGGCGACTTATGACGATTTTGTCAAAGAGCTGAAGAGTCGCGGAATCGACAGAGCCATTGAAATTAACCAAGGCGCATACGAAACCTTTTTGTCCCGATAGAATCTAAAGCGGTCGCCGACCTTCTTTAGAAAGAGAAATGAGAGGGAGCAGTTCCCCAAAATAAAAAGCTGAAGGCTGCCGCATTCAATTTTGTATCGAAGATGATAAAAATTGTGCGGCAGCTTTTTTATAAAATATACTCCGGAGGAAGAAAGCGAATATCAAAGCATTATGGCGAATGTCAAGCCCTATGTCAGTCAAATGCTACAGGAGTGGATTTTGGGTACGAAGGATGTGGAGGCGACCTATGACGATTTTGTCAGGGAATTGAAGAGCCGGGGAATTGACAGAGCAATCGAGATCAATCAGGGTGCCTACGAAACCTTTTTATCCCAATAGAATTTTTTACGAAGGAGCGGAAATGAAAAATATTTTAATTATAATCTGTGATCAATTGAGCCCGAAGGCCTTAAGGACTTATGGTAGTCTGAATTCGGATACGCCGTCAATAGATCGGCTGGCGGAGGAGGGAATAGTTTTTGAGCAGGCATATACGCCCTGTCCCTTGTGCCAGCCGGCAAGAGCTGCTTTTTGGAGCAGCAGCTATCCTCATCAAAATGGTGTGGTCAGTAATTTGCCAAGACAGGCACAAGCGGGATTTCCGCGGGAGCTGCGCACTTTGGGAGAAATTTTTAAGGAAGGCGGCTATGAGTGCGTTCATTTTGGCAAGGAGCATGACTATGGAGCGCTGCGGGGCTTTGTCAGGGTGGAAAATGAGCAGAAAAAGGAAGCAGCCGAGCATCCGGCGATTCCCTATGACTACGAAACCTACTTTGACATTGACACAACCGAAAAGGCGGTACGCTATTTGATCGAAAGTGTGCCGAGCCTGCAAAAGCCCTTTTTGACGGTGGTGGATTTGCAAAATCCGCATAATATTTGCGCCTATATTGGCGCGCATGCGGCAGGCGGAGCTAATCATATGGCGGAGTCGGAGCTGCCGCCGTTACCGGAAAATTTTTCGGATGAGGATATTTCCAGCCGTGCTTCCTTCCTGCAATATCTTTGCTGTGGGCATCGGCGGCAGAGCCAAACGGCAGATTGGAGCGAAACGGATTTTCGGCATTATCTTCATGCCTACTATTACTACCTGAAAAAGGTAGATCGCCAGATCGGGCGGGTCTTGAAGGCCTTGGAGCAGTCGGGCAAGGCAGAGGATACAATGATTGTCTTTTTTGCCGATCATGGGGAGGGGATGGCAGCGCATAAAATCGTTACCAAATCCGGTACCTTTTATGAAGAAACTGTGAGAGTACCTTTTATTCTGACGGGTCGGGCATTGCAAGGAAAAGAGCTGCCGCGGCGATATGATCGGCTGTTTTCTCTGCTGGATCTGTTGCCGACGCTGGCAGATTACGCCGATCTTTCGGTTCCGCCAAACGCCGCCGGAGTATCGCATTGGCGGGCGCTTATGGAAATAGCGGAAGGTCGTAAAATGGCAGAAACGGTTAATTCTGCGGCAGGAGGAGTAGCGGAGGCTGGCAGGCAGATGACGGAAGCGGAAAAGGCAGAGCTTACTGCGCCAGAAGGAAGAAAAGCGGCAGATATGGCAGCGGATAAGCAGCAAATAAAAACGGAGGACTATGTAGTTAGCCAGTGGCATGATGAATTTGAAGGCTATTTCGTACCGGCTCGAATGTATCGGGATAAGCATTATAAATACATTGCTTATCAGGATAAGCAGGGATTGGAGGAGGAGCTTTATGATATGGTGGAGGACAGCTTGGAGCGGAGAAATTTATCTGCTCTTAGCGAATATCGGCAGCTGACGGCGGAGTATCGGCAGAAGCTGGAGCAATACTGCATATGGGAAAAGGATCCTTTCTTTAGCCTAAAGCCAGAATATTCCGATATGTATCGATGCCACGCCGTAGGCAGACATAGCGGTCCGAATGCGGTGCTGGATTATCAGGAGAAAATAAATCGGCAGAGGAAAGCGGGAGGTTCTCAATAATCTAAATTTCCAAAAGAATATAGGGCAGACTATATTCCATCGCTGGTCGACGATTGCATATAGACCCGACGGTGGATACCAGCTTGATTGACCCTGCGGCATAAAAAAATTGCTGAATGACCTGACTCAAAACAGTCAAGGAGCATTCAGCAATTTTTTTATGCTTTATATTTTATCTTCTTGGCACGTGCTTTTACTGCATAGCAGATGTGCTAAGGGCTAATTTATCTGCGTTTAGACCAATTTCCTTCATTCCTCGATTTTGGCAATTGTCAGTGCCAGCGAGCCGCGGAAAAGTTCCGGACTATGGGAAGCCGCGCTGACGGTTTTTGCTGCATAGCTGATGCGCTGCGTTTAGACCAATTTCACCCATTCCTCGATCTTGGCAATTGTCAGCGCCAGCGAGCCGCGGAAAAATTCCGGACTATGCGAATCCATGCCGACAATCGCCAGCACATCGTGAATATTGTGGTCACCGGTTGCTCGCAGAAGCTCTTTGTATTTTGCAATAAAGGCCTCTCCCTCCTTTTCATAGAGAGCGTAGAGTCCCTTGGCAAAAAGTTCGCCGAAGGCATAGGGGAAGTTGTAGAAATTCACGTTTGCCGAATAATAGTGCGGCTTACACATCCACATATAGGGATGCAGATAATTTTCATCCAGACCATCGCCATAGGCTTTCTTTTGGGCATCCAGCATGGCATTTTTTAATTCCTCGACCGACAGCGAACCACTTTTGCGCTTTTCAATCAATTCGCTCTCAAAATAAAAGCGGCTTAAAATATCGACGATTACCTGCGCCGTAGACATAATGTCATTTTCCAGAATTACCACCTTTTCCTTATCGGAGGCGGTTTTTAGGCTGGCATTGGCAACAATCGTTTCACAGAAGATGGAGGCGGTTTCCGCCAGCGGCATCGGATAATCGGAATTGAGCGGAGCTACGCCCTTCATGCAGAAATTGTGATAGCCATGCCCCAACTCATGAGCCAGGGTATACACATCGTTCAGGCTATGGTCAAAATTGGTCATGATGCGGCTTTCCTCCAAGGCCTTGATTCCGCTGCAAAAAGCGCCGGAAACCTTACCCTTGCGGGGATAAACATCAATCCAATTGTGGGCGAAGGCATGAGCGGCATAATCGCCAAGCTCCTTGGAGAACTGTGTAAAATTGTCTACCACGTATTGCTTGGCTTCGTCATAGCTGTATTCCATGGAGATTTCACCGACTGGAGCAAAAAGCTCATAAAAGGGAAGGCCATTTGCATGTCCTAAAATTTCAGCTTTTTTGCGGAAATATTTGCGGAAGGCAGGAAGGCTTTCCTCCATAGCCGTAATCATCGCCTCCAAGGTCTGCTTGTCCATGCGAGATTTTTCTAAGGTCATATCTAAAACAGAGGAATAGCCTCTTTTGGCGGCAGTCGTATTGGCTTCGCCCTTGATAGCATTCAGGCAGGCTGCCGAAACCATATCCATTTTCGGATAGCAGGCCAGCTCCGCCTCGTAGGCTTCTCGGCGCACGGTCTGATCCTTGTCATATGCCTTTGCCCGTAAAGCGGAAAGCACCAGATCCTCTCCTCGAAAATTACCGGTCAGGCCGGCCACGGTTTGATCCTGAAGTTTGCTCCATGCATTGGAGCCGGTATTTTGCATCAGGGCATATAATTCTTCCTCTGCCGTGCTTAAGGTATGCGAAGCCTGCTGCTTCGCCGAAGTCAAATAAAATCGGAATTCCTCCAAACTTTTTTCGGCGAACAGAGCTTCAAAATCAGACAACTCCTTCAGCCACATTTTAAAATGAGCTTCCGCCAGCGACAGCTTAGGCAGGAAGGCCTCCAGTGCCTCTACCAGATTGAGAGCAGCGCTGTCGGAGGTGTTGACGGCATAGGTCAGACTGCCATAGTTATAGAGTTTATCAAAAAGCATGGCAGCCAGATTGTTGATCTCCAGATATTGGGCGCAGGCCTTTGCCGGAGCGGCGGCAGTCTTTAAAGCGGCAGCTTGAGCCAGAAGATCGTCACAATAATTGGCCAGCAGCTTTTTTTCTGCTTCCAGCTTCGGATCTTCAAAGGATTGATATAGAGGGGTCAGATCCCATAAAATTTCTTTTTTCATAGTAATTCCTTTCTGAATATTGATGGAGATATTTTCCTTAGAGTATTTCGGCTTTTCGCCGGAGCAGCTCTAAAGCAATCTTTTTTCATAAATCCCCATGATTTGAGCAGACGAAAACGACAGGCTTTGATAAAAGTTCTCCAGCACCCGATAAAAAAGTGTTTCGGCGGAAAGAACAACACCCAGCTGCTTTAGAGAAACAGGCGGATGGGCGAAGTTCTCGCCGGCGTCAAAGCCCTCCTGTGCCAGATTGATGCCGATACCGATAATAGAGGCAGTCAGCCTGTCTCCGTGAAAAATATTTTCCAATAAAATACCGCCCAGCTTTTTGTTCTCCACAAAAATATCATTCGGCGCCTTAATCGCCGCTTTGACCGAGTAGTGTTCCAGACAAAGACAAACAACAGCTGCGGTTTGTCGGAGCAGCTCATCTGCCGAGCATTCTTTTTTCGGATAGTAGAGCAGGCTCATCAATAGACCCATTCCTTTATCGCATTGCCAGCGGTGATCGCCCTGACCTCTGCCCTTGGTTTGAAAATCAGCATAAATCGCCGTATCCCCAGACGGCATCCAGTCTTTTAGCTTTTGATTGGTGGAATCCAGCGCCGAAAAATGATAAATATCACAGGGCAGGCTGGAAATTTTTAAATGATTAGCTGAAAAAATGCTGTTCAACGGGATTCTAAGCCTCCTCGGAGGAGTTGGCAGCAGTTCTTCTCGGGCTGACCTCCGGCATCAATTCATTTGACATGGTATCTAAAATATGTTCCAAGGTGCGAATATCCTGCTCGGAAAACTTATTGCGCATTCTGGCAATGACGGTGTTGATATATTGGTTTTTTATCGAATAGTAGCGAGTAAATCGTTCCGTCGGATAGAGCAGCACGCGCCGTTTATCTAGGGGATCTCTCTTTTTCTCGATATAGCCCTTTTGGATTAGTTCATTTACTTTATAGGTGGTATTGGGCTGTGAAATCCCAAGATATCGGGAAAGCTCGGATATCGTCGGATTTTTCAAGGAGTAAATTACCTCCAGGCAAAAGGATTCTGTAACCGTTAAGGTATTTTTTTGCTTTTCAAAGCCCTTGAAAATATTCTTATAAAAATTGAGCTTGAATTTATCATAAATCTCAATAAAAAGCTGTTCTAACATAGTCATCTCCTTTCAGCGTCCAATCCGATGCTTATCATGTGGATTCCTTATAATATACCATATTTATACAAATTTTAAAAGCACTAACTTTTGTTATATCTTGCTGTTTTTAGAAATTTTGCAGCGGCTGGAGGGAGTGGACATTGGCAGGCGCTTTGCGCGGAAGAAGCTTTTGCTTCTCTTTTTCCGCGCAAAGCGCCTGTGCAGCGGTTATTGTACAAAAAAGGTTAATTCGCAATAACAGCAAGTTTCTCCATCTACGCTGGCGACTGCTTTGGCGATGCCGATGCTGCCGCGACGGCGAATCAGCTCGATTTCCAGACGTAGCACATCGCCGGGGACAACCTGACGCTTGAACTTGGCCTTGTCGATTCCTCGAAAAAGAGGAGTTTTACCGCGAAATTCTTCCTCTGACAGCAGCAGATAGGCGCCAAGCTGAGCCAATGCTTCGATGATCAGAACTCCCGGCATTACGGGATAATCGGGATAATGTCCTTGAAAGAAGGAATCGCCATATCCTACATTTTTTTGTCCGATGCAGCGCTTCATGGGTTCGATCTCTAAAATTTTATCTACCAGAAGAAAGGGATAGCGATGCGGGATAATATCGCAAATAGCGGGTTTATTCATGAACATCTCCTTTCTTAAAGATTAGAATGCTATTGTGGCCGCCGAAGCCGAGTGAGGACTTAAGCGCATATTCAATGCGTGCGGGGGTAAATTCGGTAATCAGCCGAATTGAGATGTCCTCATCGGGGACTTGATAATTGGCGGTCATGGGGTAAAAATTTTCTTTCATGGCAAGCAGCGTCAAAATGGAATCGACCGCACCCGAAGCGCCAAGCAAATGCCCCGTCATGGATTTGGTCGAGGATACGGGACAGTCGTTGCCGAAAATACGGGAGATAACGGCGGCCTCTGTTTTATCATTTAAGGGAGTGGACGTGCCGTGGGCATTGATATAGTCGATTTGTCGGGGAGTAATGCCTGCTTCTGCCAAAGCGGCTTCAATAGCCATTCCGGCAAATTTTCCATGAGGGTCGGGAGCCGTCATATGACCGGCATCGCAGCTTGTACCGAAGCCGACCACCTCGCCGTAGATATGAGCGCCGCGCTTTAGCGCATGTTCTCTTTCTTCTAGCACCAAAATACCAGAGCCTTCGCCCATGACAAAGCCGCTTCTTTCTTTGTCAAAAGGAATCGAAGCGCGGTTTGGGTCATTGCTGTCAGAGAGTGCCGTCATAGAAGTAAAACCACCAATGCCCAGCGGCGTAATGGAGGCTTCCGCTCCGCCGGTAAGCATAATATCCATATAGCCGCCCTTGATTTTGCGAAAGCTTTCGCCGATGGCGTCAGTCGAGCTGGCGCAGGCGGTAACAATGCATTGATTGCCGCCATGAATCCCCAATTCAATTGCCACGAAGGCAGAGGTCATATTGGCGATGGCCATAGGAATAAAAAAGGGACTAACTCGATCAAAGCCCTTGACCAGACCGCGGGAATGCTCTTTTTCAATGGTATACAGACCGCCGATGCCGGTAGCGATGCTGGTGCCGACGCGGATATTGTCGGTTAGCAGAGCCGGATCCAGTCCAGAATCAGCCAATGCCTTTTTGGCAGCGACAATCGCCATTTGACTGACTCGGTCCATGCGCTTGGCAGCTTTTTTGTCAATATAGGGATCGGGTGTAAAATCCGGCACCTCGGCGGCGATTTTCACCTGCATTGCTTCAGTATTGTAGCCTTGGATTGGTTTGATTCCTACTTTTTTGTTTTTTAAAGCATCCAGTACCTCCGATTTTTCTGAGCCGATGGGAGTGACCATGCCGATGCCGGTAATTACAACACGTTTCATATACTCATTCCTCCGCAGACAGAAAGAACCTGTCCGGTAATATAATTTGCTTGTTCCGATGCCAGAAAGGAAACCGCGCCGGCAATGTCTTCGGGCTGCCCGAAGCGCTGCAGAGGAATCTGTTTTTTCAGATCTGCTTTGTATTCCTCCGGCAGGATGTCCGTCATGGCAGTTTCAATGAAGCCGGGAGCAATGGCGTTGACCTGAATTCCGCGAGAGGCAAATTCCTTTGCCATCGACTGGGTCAAGCCGATAAGGCCGGCTTTGGAAGCGGCGTAATTGGCTTGACCGGCATTGCCGTGCAGGCCGACGACCGACGAGATATTGATGATTTTGCCCTGACGGCGCTTTAGCATATGCTTGGAAACCAGCTTGGACAGATAGAAAGCGCTGACCAGATTGACATTTAGAACCTGATGGAAATCCTCCAGGGACATGCGCAGCATTAAATTATCCTTGGTGATGCCGGCATTGTTGACCAGCAGGTCAATGGCTCCCAATTCCTCATAAATTGCGGCAATGATTTTTTCCAGATCCTCTGTGGAGCTGATATCCGCCTGATAAAAACGATGAGGGCAATTCTCGACCGGAGTGCGGGCGAGAATCAGCACCTGATAGCCGTCCGCTGCCAGCCGGTCGGCGATTGCTTTGCCAATGCCTTTGCTGCCGCCAGTGACCAAAGCGGTTTTAACAGGACGGGATGTATTTTCAATATGTTTATTTTCCAATTGCTTGCCTCACTTTCTCAAAATCCTCTACCGTTTGTAATGGCAGGATTGTTTTGCTGCGGTTGATTTTTTTTACCATTTTTTCTAAAATACTGTTTGCTCCGATTTCGATCAGCAGGTCGCAATGCTCGGTGATTTTTTCCAAGGATTGATGCAC
>JBGZBY010000020.1:0-4939 GCA_041844915.1 Eubacteriales bacterium | reverse complement strand
AATTCTTTTATAAAAACATTCTTGAATGGTGTTATTGATCAGATTCATATTCTCCTGCTTTTTCTATCGGCGATTGCAAGCTGTTTCTTGCTCCTGCCTTAAATTTTATGATAAAAACCGCAGGGAAACCCGCCGCCGTATCCATGCGGCGGCGTTTCCCTCAACAAGCTGTTTTCGGCTATCTTATCATTTCTTTAAAGGTTTCCAGTGTTGTTTTTGTTTGCTCATAATTGACCATCTGGCGGTCAATTTCTGTAATCACATTGGCGATATTGGCATCGTCTAATGTATTTTTGATGCAAACATAATCAAATTCTTCCGGATCGCAGAATTTTGTCATCAAAACAATAACTCCGTCTGCCTTTCTTTCCTTCGCCATATCTCTAAGCAAATCCGCTCTTTTACGATCCTTGTCAAACAGGACACTACAGCAGCCCGTATTGGCGAATTTATCGGTCAGCTTATCCAAGGCCGTGCCGCCGTTCACCGCATCGGTTCGATACTGTCTGGATTCATGCGCGATATCATCTCCAACGATCGTCATATTGTTATCGTCAAAGATAGCAAGCAAGTTGGGACTGTCCGCCAAAATACCGGTGGTAATCACCCGCACCTTAGAGGTCGATTTTTCCAGTCCTGCCAATTCCTTCAGGAATTCGGCAACCAATTGATTATGCTCCTCTTTTAACATAAAATGAGCGGATTTAAAAATGTTGCGGCGCTCATATGCCGTAATCTGGTCATGCTCCGCCAGCGCTGCGCTAAGCTCTCTCATCAGACGGTTATGCTCATTGTAGATATCAAGAGAAGCCTGTAGAGCGGCATCGTCAAACTTACCGCCCAGATACTTTTCAACATCTGCAATTACTCTTTCATAGGAAGCCTTGGTGAAGGCACGGCCAACTTCGTTTTCCCGATTTTGCGGATAGGTCATTGGAATAAACAAGATATCGTCCTTTACCGCATATTTCCAGTTCTGTCCCAGAGATTTCAGAGAATCGCAGAGCGAAGGAATCACAATGGCCTTCAAGCCCTTGTATGCACCGTGAATGCCTAGCTCTAGGATGCTTTGCATGATCGAACAGATAAAGGAAGGATAGTATGCCTTGGCGTCTTTTACCTCTACATCAGCTCCCCATACTCCAAAGGGAACAAAGCCCATGGAATGAAGGATTTCCTCTGGTGTATATACCGGTACGGTGCCGATCGCTTGCTTGCCCTCCGCCAAATATTTGTCTAATTGCTTTCTCGGCGAGTTGGCGACTGCTTCAAACTGATTTAATAATTCTCTTAATCTGCTCATCTTACTGCCTCCCTTTTGTTTTCTTCCATGATTTCATATAATCCCTGTACTCTGGTTTCGTATTGGGCCTCTGAGAAGTTACGAGGGTCAGCCTGATCGCCGTCGAAGGATACCACCGGAATATCGGTTGCTTCTCCGATCTGACGACTCATTTCATACATAAACGAGCTCCACAGCTTACAAGAACGATTAGTATGCACCAAAAGTCCCTTTGGCTCTGTCTTTTCAATAATACGGATTCGATTATCCCTAGCTTTCTCTAAGGATACTGCGTTCGGCACATTGCAATAGCATTTGATCAATTCATCAAAGCTGTTGTACAAAAGGCCGAAGGCATCGGCATAAATCGTCGCTACCATATTGATGCCGCGAGATTTTAGTCCAGTTGCCGTTACTCTCAAATGCGGCCAGCAGGCGATTCCTTCAAACATAATGCGATGCTTTTCTTCTCCTCGGAAGGTGCTTGTGCCGTTTTTCACATTTTCTTTATACTCTTCCACCAGCGTTTCAAAAGCCTCGGCCGCCTCTACCGTACCGCGGGCGCATACTGCTACCGCCATATGATTAAGAAGATCAAAGCCATTTAACGGCGACGGATGATATTTCGTATAGGATGTAGCCTCCAACCAAGCTCTGGACGTCCGGTTAGAGATTGCCATAACTTCTTCAAATCTCTTATCATCCCATTTCTTTCCAGTGATTTCTTCTAACTGCTTGATCGCATTAAGGAATTGTCCTTTTACATAAGCAACCTGCGCATCCGATACTTCATAATCCGGATTAAACGGAATGTCGATCAAAATCAAAGGAATATTCAATTCCTTAGAAATGCTTTCGTACCATTTGATCATGCAGTTGCAGATATTATTGCAGCATAGCAGAAAGTCTGGCTGCGGCATGTTCTGCTCAGGCGCATCCTTCACTTTCATGTAAGCTAAACTGATACGGGCGTAGGCGCAAATATCGTTGGAATATCCGTCGCTCTCGGCAATGTCACACATTTTTTCACCGGCTCCGCGCGCAGCAATCGCCGCCGCCTGATTTTCCGGATAGCATACTTTAATGCCCAGCGTCTGGAAGATCTCCTGCGGGAAATTGCTGGCGCACCAGCCGATCTTTTCTCCGCGCTCCTTAGCTTCTGTTACTTCACGATAATGATCCATTACAACCTTTCCCAGCTTATACTTGGAAGAGTTGACGTCAATCGGTTTCTTCTCCGGTTTTACTTCCTTTTTCTCTTCTTCTGCCATAATTAGCCTCCTTAAGTTGATTTTGCTTTTTCTCTGACATTCCTTGCCTTGAGCCTGCGCTGCAAGAAAAATATCATGTCGATGAATGCCAACGAATGCAGAGAAACAGCGATTGCCTTTTTATGCTTCCTCCAATGAGTAAAGAGCGGCACCTAACGCTCCCATATACTGTGCGTCAGGAGAAAATAATATCTCCATCTCCAGCTTTTTACTCATGGCGTCGCGAACTCCTTGATTGCGGGCGACTCCGCCGCTCATACAAACCATTTCCTTTATTCCAACCCTCTTTGCCAAAGAAGCCACTCGATTGGCTACCGAAATACAGATTCCGGCGATAACATCCGCCTTTTGCTTTCCGGCTGCCAGCTGTGAAATAACCTCCGATTCCGCAAAAACTGTACAGGTGTTGGAAATATTGATCGGCTGCTCCGATTTAAAATACTCCTCCTGCAAATCACCGATCTGCAAATGAAGGATATTGGCCATCACATCCAAAAAGCGTCCTGTTCCGGCGGCGCATTTATCGTTCATGACAAAATTGACCATTCTGCCCTTATCATTTAAAAGCAGAACTTTCGCATCCTGACCGCCGATATCAATAATTGTTCGAGTCTGTGGAAAGGTATGAAACACACCCTTCGCATGACAGCTAAGCTCGCTGATTTCAGCGTCCGCATCGGCAAATAGCTTTCTGCCGTAGCCGGTTGCCGTAATTCTTTTGATTTGCCCGCCCTCCACCTGCTTTAAAATACAATCGTACACCTGCTGCGAGCCGTCGGTTCCGATTCCGGCAATGACGATCTCCTTGGCAACGATTTCTTTTTTTTCATTAATAACTACCGCCTTTGAGGTAGTTGATCCTACATCGATTCCTAAATAATACATACGATCTCCTAAACGCCTTTCATTTCCCGCAGCTGCGTCAGCCCCTTGAGGCAGCTCCAGAACTGTGTCCGAGTGCCCTTGCGCGATTTTTTCCAATTATTAAAAGACTTCTGCCGCACTTATATCAGAAAATCATTTTCGTCAAATTCCATATCATAGGGCTCGCTCAAAAGTTCAATATCGGGATTGTCCTTGAGCGTTTCATAATAGGGCAGCGACACCTCGATCTCATTCATATGAAGCGTGTTCAAAATGCGAACAATCTTGGCCTGCGTATAATCAATACCCAGACAGGTACGAATACAAATTTTGATTGCCTCCAGATCCGTTTCCACATACATCGGAATGCTTCCGCCAGTCAGAATATTGACCGTAGCTACATTTGTCCATGTGGAACTGAAATCAATGTCATTCAGACAGCGACGGGTCGTAATATCCGCGCCCTTGATTCCGGCGCCGTTGTGATGCGATTCCTTGCTGATCCCTCGAATAAATAGCTTTTGAATATTGACAACATCCTCAAAGCCCTTGGAATTGCTTCTGCCGGTGATATTCGGATCATGTCCGTTGCCGCTGATATTTTTTCCAATCTCGTCAATGATTAAAAGGTCAAAATTCGGATTTTTGAAATTGGCAATCTTTTGCTTGGCAATTTCCAAAAGTGCCGCATCTCTTTCTAAGAATTTTTCGGTTGGAATAATTTCCAGCTCGCTGATTTCATCATAAGCATTTTGTACGATGCCTACGCCAAATGCCAGCTTGGCATTTTTTAAAAAGACCTCGCAGACTTCCGGAATCCGATCGGCAAAGCTGGCAAAGCCCATACGATGGAACATTGACGCGCCCTTGTGATTGGCAATGCCGATTGCCATCATCTTGGCCAAGCCGCTCTCATGCTTTCCTCTAAAATCGGTATGCGGCTTAATCTTGTTTAAAATAACGATACCATCCGATTCATAGGCATATTGATCGCAGTAAACCGGCGTTTTATCTGGCAATTCACCGATTTGAACGACATCTAGGGTAGCCCGAATCGGGAAGCCCATGCTTTCCTCCGTAATGCCGTAGCCCTCTAAGATTTCCAGCTGACCCTCCACGCTGGCGCCGCCATGACTCCCCATCGAGGGAATAATAAAAGGCTCCGCTCCATATTCCTTCAGCTTCTCACAGATTGTCTTGACCATCAGATCCAGATGAGGAATTCCTCGGCTGCCAACCGTAATGCAAATGCTCTTTCCTCGATATTCCTCCTTGTTGGCGATGGATTTATCCATTTCCTGCTGAAGGAAGCCTTTTAAATCCTCTATTTTATTGCTGTCATAGTTTTGCCGAATCTTTACCATTTTCGGCAGCCTCACTTCGTCCAAGCCCGGAATCTTAAAATCAATCTTGTTGAAATTTATAAATTGCATATAGGACTCCTTTCTCCTTCTTTCTGTAAAGCGCTTCCGCTCCTGAAAACCCTGTTGCCTTTCTCATTTTCATATAGAAAGAAATACTT